>DRGT01000164.1 GCA_011055585.1 Candidatus Nitrosopumilus sp.
TCCCACAATTGTTCTTGCTGATGAGCCAACAGGAAATCTTGACTCTGTTACAGCTGGAATCATAATTCAACTCATGAAATCTATGGCTAAAAAACTGAATCAAACATTCATTGTAGTCACACATGAAAGAGAGCACTTTGGAGATGTAGACCGCGTAATCACGATTAAGGATGGTCGCGCATTTGAAGATGAAGAACCAAGAAAAATGGAGGTTGCAGCATGATCAGATTTTCTTTAATCATATTGGCATTTTTTGTAATATCACCATTAATTGTATCGGATGTGTTTGCTCAAGTAGGATTTGGAGATTCTCCATTTGAGAGAAAATTTGGTGATGTAAAGTTTCTTGATGCGTATTTTGGAACGGAAGATGAAAAATTAGAGATAGACCCAGGAGACAGAAACGTACCATTTACAGTAGTACTAGCAAACGTAGGAACGCAGGACATTACCGGAATTAGAGGACAGCTTTCACTGCCCTTTACATTTGGTTCAGCGGATGGCCCAGGTTCACTAATTGAGGCTGACAGCGATTCAAGCTCGCTTGCTGGCGAAACTTTTAGCTTAACATTTTTTGTTAACATAAGTAATCAGGCAGACATCAAACAATATCCAGGTTCTGTAAAGGTAGATTATTCAAGATTAAGAGAATCTGGAGTAAGAAATGCATTTTTTGATTTTAATTTCAAGGTAACTGGTGATAGTATCATTAACATGCGTGCACTAGATCCATTTTTGATCTCATTAAAAACAAATCATGTTGTTATTGAAGTTGCTAATGACGGTACAGCACCAATCTCTGGCGTGGATATCGTAGCACAAAACACTCAAACAGCAATATCATCTACTACAGCATCTGTAACAAATATTGAAAACGTTGTTATCTTAGACACAAACTGGGACATTGGACATATTGATCCAGGTACTGCAAAATATCTTGAGGCTAATATTTACATTCCAGAAACACTAAAGGGAGTAACATTACGTGTTCCAATGGAATTAACTTACTTTAATGCACATGGGGACCAACATACTATTTCTAGAATTGTTGACTTTTACATCATAGGACTAATTGATGCTAAAATTTATGATGTCAAAGTAATTGAATTATCAGGAAAACCAACCGTAATTGGAGAAATAATTAACGAAGGAAATGATGATGCATTATTTGGATTTGTTACACTAGAACCATTGGAAGGCTCTAACATTATAAAATCAACTCAATTTATTGATGAAATTGAAACAGACTCTCCTGTCCCATTTAATGCTCAAATAGAATTTGATGGAGAACCAAGATACGGTGAACATGATATTCGAATTACAGTTAGATACAAAGATGCACTACGAGATGAGCATTTTCTTACCTATGATACAACTGTATTCATTAATGATCCATCAAAAAATCAAGAATCTGAAATTGATTATTCTCAATTCCTAATAATACCTGTAATAGCTGGTGTAGGAATTTTTGCATTTTCACGAATTAGAAAGAAAAAACACGAACAAGCAACCTAGTATTCTAACCAACCTTTTGTTTTTATTTGTAGAATAGATGGAATCATTGTTAATTGACAATAGACCCTCTTGAATTATTTCTGTGGACCTTTCGAAGAAATGAAAAAGACGTAGTAAATCTCTATGATTCACTTTCTGATGTGATGAGACTAGCAACAGGTGGTGACATGCTAAATTTTGGTTACTGGACTAAAAATACAAAAAAACCAATTGATGCCCAAAATGAACTTTGCAAAATGTTTGGAGAGTTTTCAGATCTTAAATCAGCTACAAACATAATCGATATTGGGAGTGGATTTTCTGCACCGGCGATTATATGGAAGACACAATTTAGTCCATTAGAAATTACTTGTGTAAACATAAACTTTAATCAATTAAAACAATCATCATCTAGAATTAACGAATCAGAAAATTCAATTGATGGAATTAATCTTTTAAACTCTACATCAACATCTCTTCCTTTTCCAAACGAGTCAGTTGATAGGATTTTGGCTCTAGAATCATTACAACATGTAAAACACTTGGAAAATTTTATTTCTGAATCAAAAAGAATTCTAAAAAAACATGGTATTTTAGCAATTGCAATACCTGTTGTCACAAAAAAAATTACACCAATTATTGATCTTGGAATATTGTCAATGACATGGTCCTCAGAACATTATACAACTGATTACATCAAATTGCTCCTAATTGATAATGACTTTAAGATTTTAGAATTACAAAATATAGGTTCAATGGTCTATGATCCACTTACAAACTATTACATTAGAAACAGAGATGATATAAAAAATAAAATTCTATCAAAATATCCATCTTATGTCGAAAAAATTCTTTTCAAATCATTACAAAAAATAAAACAGCTTTCAGAAAAAAATGTCATAGATTATGTTTTGATCAAGTGTGAAACACATTAGGTAAATTTTGATCACACATTTCTAAGTAAAAATTATGCGCATTTCTTAAAAGCGATTTTTTCAATAATACATCATAAAATGAAATTAGGAGCAATTCTAGTATTTTCTGTAATCACATTCATGATTGTGCCTGCTTATGGCGATGTAACCTCACTCAAAACAGACAAATCAATCTATTCTATAGGCGACAAAATCGTTTTTTTGGGTACCTCTAATAATCCTGGAGAGTTAGTTCATGTAACTATTAAGAATACTTTTGGAAACACTGTGGAATTTAGAAGTGGATCTGTAAATAGTACCGGTCATTTTTCACTTGTTCCAATTACAGCAGATAAAAAAATATTTGATAAACCTGGAACCTTTGAAGTTATAGCTTTTGGAAATACTCAACAATTTCAAAATGGAACAAGACTTACTCTTGATTTTTCTAATGATAAAATTACTGTACTTGGATTATTTGATCTTAAACTAAGTACAATTTCAAGCAAAAACGTAGATGAGGAAAAAACATTATCATTTACAGTTACTGTAACAGATTCTACAATTGAGGATACACAATTTAGTTTAGTGAACAATCCACCTGGCACAACAATAAATCCCACAACGGGTCAATTCACGTGGACACCAAACGATGCTCAGGGAGGAATTACTTACACTTTTGATGTTGTAGTTAATGTAGGTGGATTGGAAGACAGACAAACTATAACAATTAATGTAATTGATATTCCACCTCCAGCACCAGCTCCAACTCCAGAGCCAACACCTGAACCAACTCCAGAGTCAACACCTGAACCAAAAGAAACTGGTATTGCCCTATTTGTTGATGCAAAACAAGATCCTCAATACTATGTAGACAGATACAACAATGAACAAAACTACAAAGACTGGTTTGACCAAAATTATCCAGAATATTCATCAATTTATGAAGCAGTTGGATTAGAAGAACCTAAATTAATACCAGCATTTGTTGATGCAAAACAAGATCCTCAATACTATGTAGACAGATACAACAATGAACAAAACTACAAAGACTGGTTTGACCAAAATTATCCAGAATATTCATCAATTTATGAAGCAGTTGGATTAGAAGAGCCAGTAATTAAAGAACCAGAATTTGGTGAATGTGGTGTTGGAACTAAACTAATTGATGGAGTTTGTGAAGTGGTAGTTACTACAAGTGGAGGAGGATGCCTTATTGCAACTGCAGCATATGGTTCTGAACTTGCTCCACAAGTACAAATGCTAAGAGAAATCAGAGATAATTCACTCTTAGAAACAGAATCAGGTCAAACCTTTATGCAAGGATTCAACTCGTTCTACTATTCATTTAGTCCAACAATAGCTGATTATGAAAGGCAAAATCCAGTATTCAAAGAAGCAGTAAAACTAACAATTACTCCTCTTTTAGCCTCACTTTCTCTGCTAAATCACGTTGATATTGATTCAGAACAAGAAATGCTTGGTTATGGAATCGGAATCATTCTAATGAATATCGGAATGTATTTTGTTGCACCTGCAATCGTGATTTTTAGAATCAAAAATCGTTAGATAATAATTATATTCCGTACCGCAAGTATCTGATCATGTCATGGGGTGAAATCGAAGTTCCAAAGGAATTGCGAGAATTCATGCCAGATAAGGCTGAATTAACTAGACTTGGGCAAAAAAATGGCGCAAACAAACAGTATCGCCTTGGAAACTTGCACATTAGAGAATATGATGATAAATTTCTCGTACACACTGACAAAGTTGATCCAAGAAAGGATCCACTAGGACATTTAATTTATGATGCACCAGAAGTTCTCATTGGTTTAGCTTGCGCCGCATTTGGCGGCTCTAAGGTAGCAACAAGCATTTTCAAAAACAGTAATAAAAAAAATTCAATGTTTTCTGGATTGGTTGCATCAATTCTTGCAGGTTATCTTGGTTATTCAGTTTCAAAAAAACTAAAAGATCTTCGAAGGTGATTAATCATAGACACATTTAGAACAATCAAGGTTGTCATCAAACTCATTCCCCTACTTTTAGCACTAAGAAAAGATCGACGTAACTGGGTAAAAAGCGAAGGAAAAGGAATTGATGAGGAAAAATACAGAAAAAATGCAAAAAAAGTTTTGAACACTTTCATTTCACTTGGTCCAGTTTACATTAAACTTGGTCAGTGGCTTTCATCAAGAGCAGACATTTTACCACAACCATACATGGAAGAGCTTGCAAAACTACAGGATCAAGTGCCAGCGTCTTCTTTTGAAAATGTAAAACCAATTATTGAAAAAGATCTTGGACCAATAGAGCAAAAATTTGATTCAATTGAACATGATGCATTGTCTGGAGCATCATTAGGCCAAGTTTATCGCGGAAAGGTTGCAAACCAACAAGTTGCTATAAAAGTAAAACGTCCTGGAATAGAAAAAATTGTCGAAGAAGATCTAAAAATTCTCAAAAAAATTCTTCCAACAGCACTAAAGTTTGTTGATCCAAACTTGAGATTTACTGCAAAAGCAATGCTTGCCCAATTTATTGAAACAATTCATGAAGAAATGGATTATACCAAAGAATTATCCAATCTAAAATCCATCAAAGAAAATCTTAAAGAATACGATAACGTCATTGTTCCTTCTGTTTTAGATGATCTTTCCTCAAAAAATGTGCTAACCATGGAGTATATTCCAGGTATCAAAATCACTAATGTTCAGGCTCTTGATGAGAAGGGAATTGACAGGCAAAAAATCGTAATCGACGTTCACAAAATCTTCTTTACAATGCTTTTGCGGGATTCAATTTTTCATGCAGACCCACATCCAGGGAACATCTCAGTTACAGATGATGGAAAACTGATTCTATATGACTATGGAATGGTTGGAAGACTGGACAATGAAACAAGAATGAGATTAGTTCGACTCTATCTTGCTCTCCTTGAAAAAGATCCTCCCAGAACAGTAAATGCAATGGAACAGCTTGGAATGCTAGTTCCAGATTATAATAGAACTGCAATTGAAAGGGCAATTGAATTAACAGTTAGAGCAATGCACGGAAAAAAACCATCAGAGATGGAAGTTGAAGCATTAATGGAACTTGCAAATAAAACAATGAGTAGATTTCCATTTACTCTTCCAAAAAATCTTGCACTTTACATGAGAATGGCAACAATTGTTGAAGGAATTTACAAAACACACAAGGTTGACTTCAAATTTGTCAAAGTATTAAAACAAATCCTTGAAGAAGAAGATCTAATCAAAGATGCTTACATTGAGGAGATAAAATATTTCTTTGAAAGATTTGCAAAGTCACTTGATGCAACAATCGCAATTGCTCCAGAACTAAAAAAATTCATTGATGAAAATAGATCCTTACAATTACTCTCATCAAAACCCATATCAAATATTTTGTTATCAGGTAGCATATTGTCTTCAGCAATTTTTATTGGCTCTGCATTTTTGTATAGCACTAACGAAACTGCATCAATTACTGGAATGATTAGCTCTCTGGTGATGATGGGAATTTTTGTAATTTTTAGAAAAAGATAATCACTCTATTGAGATATCTCTTCCCTTTTTTGTAACAGGAATTATAATTGTTAAAATTCCTTGGGAATATTTAGCAGAATTTACTTTTTCTTCTCCTTTTTTGATGTGAACTGGAAGTCTGATTTTTTTATCAATGACATTTGGTCTTTGATTGCAAATTAGATTGTCCTTTTTTTCACCTCTAGTATTTTTTTCAGCATTAATTGAAAGAATATTTCTATTGATTGACAGCTTGATGTTTTTTTTATCAAATCCAGGCATATCAATAATAATTGTAAGTTTTTTGTCATCAATTTCCATGTCCATTGGCGGAAGAACAAATTCGTAAAACTCTCTTGATTTGTTGCCAATTTCCCGCATCATTTCTTTTGCCATGTATTTCACTAGACCCATTTTGAAAAATTCTTCTTATTTAGTTATAAATTTTGATAGATTTTTAATTCCTCAAACGCCCTGTGAATACATCTCATGATTATAGTAATTGAAGGCGGAGATCAGGCAGGAAAAAAGACACAATCTGAATTACTTGCAAAAGCACTACGAAAGAGAAAACTCAAAACAAAAATTTTCAGCTTTCCAGACTACAAAACCCCTGTTGGAAAAGAGATTAAAAAATTTCTGATGGGAAAAAGAAAACTTCCAGTCCAGGTAGTTCACTGTCTTTTAGCAGCAAACAGATGGGAAAAAGTCAAAGACATCAAAGATGCCATATCAAAAAATTCCGTTCTGATAATGAATAGATACTACCAATCAAATCTTGTCTATGGTCTAGCAAATGGAATGAATTTAGTTTGGCTTGAAAATCTAGATGAAGGTTTACCAAAAGCTGATTTGGTAATTGTACTTGATGTATCTCAAAAAGAAGCATTTGGTCGCAAAAAAACAAAGCGAGATGAATTTGAAAAAAACCGAGAATTTTCAAGAAAAATTTCCAAAGCATACAGGCAGCTAGCAAAGAAAAAGCATTGGAAAATTGTTGATGCTTCTAAAACAAAACAAAAGGTTCACCAAGACATCATGAAGATCTTTGCAAAAAAAACTAGGGCATGAAAAAAACTCATCTAGATATCATTGATCCAATTCATGATTTTATCAGAGTTTCAGGGCCTGAACTAAAAATTATTGATAATCCAATCTTTCAAAGATTACGAAGAATACGACAACTTTCAGGAGCTCATCTAACTTATCCTGGAGCACAGCACACAAGATTTGAGCATTCACTTGGTGTGATGCACATTTCAGGACAAGCCGGACAAGCATTACAAGAAAAAGGAATTTTAAAAAAAGACGATATTGAAAATCTACGTCTAGCAGCTTTACTTCATGACATTGGTCATGGACCATTCTCTCATCTTTTTGAAGAAGTGTTACAAGAAAAAAGGAAAATCTCTCATGAAGAAATTGGCAAAAGAATTATTTTGAAAACAGAGATAGGAGATTCACTTTCTAAATCAGGTTATGATAAAAAATTCATTACCAAACTTGCATTTGGAGATTCAAAATTACAATTCATGAATGAAATAATCTCTGGTGTGCTAAGTGCAGATATGATGGATTATCTCTTGCGTGATGGTTACTATACAGGTGCAGAGCATGCAAAAATTGATCATAAACGATTAACACAATCACTCGAAGTTTATCAAAAAAAACTTGCACTAGAAAAATCTGCATTGTATTCTTTTGAGTCAATGATGCATTCTCGTTATCAAATGTTCAAGGCTGTGTATTTTCACAAAACTGTTCGTTCTGCAGAAGTTATGTTGCTTGAGTCAATGAGGCTAGCTGATGAGGAGCTAGGATTGACCTCATTAAATTTGATAGACTATGTAGAGCTAACAGATGAATCTGTTCTATTGAAACTGCTTTCTTTGTCTGGTAGAACCAGTGAACTAAGAAGAGCAAAGAAAATCGCAGAAGACTACCAAAACCGCCAACTTCTAAAATGTGTCTTTGAAAGAATTCTAACAAACAAAGCCAAACTTGGAAAAATGAAAACAAGTCAATTAAGGAAAAAGATTTCAAAAAAATCCAGAGTCAATGAAAATGAGATATTTATTGATAGTTCTATCACTTCATCGCTTCCATTGGCGCCATCAAAAAAAGAATTACAATCAATTATTCTTGTTACAAGAGATTCAAGCAAACGACACGCCGAAAAAATTCCCATCTCAAAAATTCCCTTGGTTTCTCAAATGTCTGGATTTATGAACATTCTCAGAGTTTACACAACAAACAAGAATAGAAAAAAAGTTGAAATTGCAGCCAAATCAATCCTTGGTGGTTTAAAGTGAAAAAACGAATTGTAATCAAGCTTTCCGGCAGAATTTTCAGCACTGATAATGTCAAAGTATTGAAAGACTATGCAAGATTTCTGGTAAAGATTAGCAAAGTTTGCCAGCCAATTATAGTTGCTGGAGGAGGAAATATTGCAAGACATTACATCAACCAAGCAAGATCTTCGGGTGCCGATGAATCTAGCTTGGATGAGCTAGGAATTGAGATTTCTCGTCTTAACGCTCAACTTTTGATTTATGCTCTACAACACAATGCATATCCTCATCCACCAAAAACTTTGCAGGAAGTTCGAATCGCAGTAGACAGTGGATGTATTGTAGTTGCAGGAGGATTGCATCCAGGACACAGCACTAATGGTACGGCAGCACTAATTGCTGAAAAGGTAAAGGCTACAGAGTTTCTCAATGCAACGGATGTTGATGGAGTTTATGATATGGATCCAAAAAAATACAAAAAAGCAAAAAAGTTCAAGCGAATTGATCTAAAATCACTTCGAAAGATGCTTGTTCATGAAGATTCCATAGCTGGAAGCTATGATTTAATGGACATTTTAGCCTTGAAAATTATAGAGCGCTCTAAAATCAAAACCCGCATTCTAAAAGCAGACATCAAGTCATTAGAGAAGGCAATCAAAGGCGACTCTGTTGGAACTGAAATAATTTTAAAGAAAAAATAATTTTAGATTTTAATTAGTTTGAACTGTAGGATATTTTTCCGTCCAAAGCTCTACATATTCCTCAGTAAATTCTGGAATTCCAGACTCGATTAATTTTTTGAAAATATCTATAGCCTCTTTTTTTTCTAAAGCCTTTGATTGAGCTTTTGTCTTGCCATCAGCATCAACTAGAATGGCGGCAAAACCATCAGGAGTTTGAATTACTGCAGCAAGGTCTTCTTCTCCAACTGGAATAAATTTGCCATCTACTTTTTTTGTAGTAATTGTTAGCATTCCAAATCCAGCAATGTCGAAAATCTTCATTTGAGATTTGTTTGCTCTTTGCTTCCCAATTCTTACTGCCTCAAAATATTGCATTGATTACATGAATGCATTTTCAGTATAATAATTATCAACATTTAAGAGATGTTCAAGCATAAATTGAATATTGAATCCAAGAATTTTTGTTGTTTTAGGAGTTGCTGGGTTTGCAGTTGTTATTGGAATTGTTGCCTTATCCGGTCAATCATTAATCAGCGATATTTCTGAAGAAGGAATTTTTTCAGGATCTTCAAACTCAGCAAAAGTTATGCCAATTACCATAGAACTAGTGGATCTATCAATTGTAGAGATTACAGACAGATATGCTGTTCTAGAAATTGAATTCCAAGTTTCAAATCCAAATTTTAAGTCAGCGATTCTACAATATCTCAAATACGAACTCCTTGAGGATGGTGTTCGAGTGTATGTGGGTCAGATTGGTGAACGTGCTGCGGGATTTGTTATTGGTTCTAGTTATATCCAAATTTTATCTCAAAGCTCTACCGCCCTCTCAGATGAAATTGTCTTAAAAAATACAGGAAACACTCCAGAACTTTGGTCTGACTTGACTGAAAACACCGCAAATTGGAAAATCATTGGAGAGGCATTTTTCAATTTGAGCTCCATGACAACAGGTGGCCAAAATGAGGTTACCTTTGAATTTACCAGGTAATCTCCTTGTGGTATTGTATCATAAAATTCAAAAATTATGATAATTTGTTTTTACACGAAATAAATTGCCAAAGTTATAAATGATTCACAAATTTGATGATTGCGATGGCAGAAGCAAGTATGGCCGCATTTGGCTCAGCAATAGGAGTAGCAATTGCTCTAGCAGTAGTGACATTTGCTCTTCGTGGTAAAGGGCATCCTGAACCAATAGATTAGTTAAAGGAAAAATTTCCTTTCACATTATTTTTCTTATTTGTTAAAACCAACTAGACCTTTTAGTGATATTGATTTTGAAATCTTTTCTTTAATGTAACAGTTTTCGTAATATTGACAGTTAGAGCATTCATCTGATGGTTCTAAAATTGGAACCTTTTTCTCCTTTAGAAGATCATGAAGAACTCTGGCTCGTCTTACAACTTCCTCGAACATTTTTTTGCTTCTTGACAAGGAAAAAGAAGTCTCTTTTCCATCTCCAGTAAGATACACTAGGAGTCCTTCTGTCTTGTCAAAAATCCACATACATGCATTAATGTAAAGCAAATCACGAGCAATTGGATTCTCTGGTAGTGTGTTTGCAGAACGGAAAACAAAGACCACATCATCAACTATCATATCTGTCTGTCCTTTGAGCTTTAGATCATCAATTTCAAATTCTCCAGTTTTAGAGCCATAACCCTTGCTTCTAAGTAGGCCCCCAACTAAATCTGCAAAACTAGTTCTCTCAATCTCTTTTGGCTCTACTCTGTCATAGTATGAACGTCTAAGACATCTGACAACCTCATCTAGATGAATTGTTTTGATATCATTTGCATCAATTTGTAGTTCGACCTCCTTTCCAATCGAATCTATGGCACTTTTTACGAGTGCCCTATAGTCTCTATCTCCCATCATGGTAAATCATTAATCACATAGATCTTCATAAATTTGCTCATCGCTCAGCCTCCTCCGAGTACTGATTTTAATGTTATCGAAATATCAACCGAGTTTTTTTATCAAATCTATGGTTTTCTCTTTATCTGCTTTTGACAAGTTTACGTAGGCTTCTAGTATTTCCTTTTGAACTTGAATGCTTTCATCAGAAACACTCTTCAAATTTGCAAAACTAAACGGAAGCAAATTTTTTAATTTTCCTTCACAAAAAGCTCTCACATATTTTTCAAATAAAGAAAAGGTGAATTTTGGAGCAATTTTTGAAAGTTTTAGAATAATTTCCTGAAATTCCTTTTCTTGTGAATTTGAAAATGCAAAAAACTTAACCAAAAGAGTATGTCTATCTTTAATCTCATTGATAGACAACGCCACTAACAGTCCGCTCTGGGTTAGTTTGTAGTATGGAATTCCTTTTTCCTGAAGTGCCTTTGGACCACGCCTTAATGGCAAGCGACCCTCCTCCTCAACAAGTTTTAGTGGAATGAGAATTTCATCCAAATCTCGAAAAACTCCAGAATAAAGATTCTTCCAAACTAATCCATTCTTGGCTGCAATCCTTTGAGAAAGCGACGTCCTTGTTTTTTCAGTGGGACTTTCTTGAGTAGCTAATGTTGTGATTATGGCTCTCTGTCTTGTTGCTTCACCAGTTAGCTCTTGATTTTTTGTTTTGAAGGTATCAAAAATTGCTAGTTTTGATGAATCTGATTTCAAATTAATCCCCTCAGAACCTCTAACTGCCTTATTCTACCACTACTTTTAGGTTCAAAACTTTGTGACATAATTTTCATATTCTATGTTAGTATCTTATATTAAGGAAATATAATAAATAACACTGTTACTGCTTTAAAAATCTCTATGCTTATATCCTTTCCAAATTTCATGCAAATAATGAATTCTAGGAACCGCAAGTATGCACTCTTACTTGTGGCTGCAGTAGCTATTACAGCAACTGGTGCAATGTCTCAAGCATATGCACAGTCAATCAATGATGGCATGGATGGATACGTTCTAGGAACGAGTGGAATCTACACTGGAAATCCAAACGAATGTTGGTATGATGACGGCGAAGGAGGCATGTTGCCCTGTAGAATTGATACAGGTGATACAGCATGGATTCTTGCAGCATCTTCTCTTGTGTTATTCATGACTCCTGGTGTTGCATTCTTTTATGGCGGATTAGCCAGATCAAAGAACGCAGTAAACGTCGTTGGAATGGTCTTCATCGTAATTGGTTTGATGTCATGGCAATGGGTTGCATGGGGTTATACCCTCGCATTTGGACCCAATGACAATGACACTACTAACATGTACATGGGAGCCTTGGATTACGTTGGATTTAATCAGGTATCCCACTACGCACCTCTTGGTGAGCTAGGTCTATGTACTGACACGTGGTCTGCCGCATATCAAATGCAAGTCTTCCCTGAAGTCGAGCAATGTAGTGTAGGCTGGCCAGGAACAGTTCCGCATCAAATGTTTGCAATGTTCCAGGCAACATTCGCAATTATCACACCAGCTCTAATTGTTGGTGGACTAATTGACAGAATGAAGTTCAGTGCACTAATCATCTTCATCCTACTCTGGGGAACGTTCGTTTACGATCCAGTTGCCCACTGGGTATGGGGTGGCGGAATTATTGGAAACATGGACTTTGATCCGGATCTATCGCCGAGCTTTGGACTTGACTTTGCTGGTGGTACTGTCGTACACATTACTTCAGGATTCTCTGCACTTGCAGGTGCGTTAGTTTTAGGCCGAAGGCTAGGATATGGAAAGGTTCCAATGGAACCACACAATGTACCGATGGTGGTACTAGGTGCCTCTATACTCTGGTTTGGATGGTTTGGATTTAACGCAGGTAGTGAAGTAATGGTTGATGGAATCACTGTAAGCGCTTGGGTAGTGACAAACACTGCTACAGGTGTTGCATCAATTACATGGTTACTAATGTCATGGGCTTACACAGGAAAACCGAGCATCGTTGGTGCTGCAACAGGAGCTGTTGCAGGATTGGTAGCAATCACGCCAGCGTCTGGTTGGGTAGGACCCATGGCCGCAATAATCATTGGTATTGCAGCTGGAACCGTTTGTTATGGAGCTGTTGCATTCAAGAATGCACGAAGATGGGACGACGCGCTCGATGTATGGGGAGTACACGGCATGGGTGGTTTCACTGGTGCAGTTCTGACTGGAACACTAGCTAGTCCACACATTTGGGATACCGGTGATGGTATCGGTGCTTGGACTGGAACACCAGAAGGTTATGAGCAACAAGCAATCAACATTGCAGGTGCTGTGTTGACATTATCTTACGCATTTGGTATGACAATCCTCTTGCTGAAAATAATGGATGCAATATGGCCTGGTGGAATCAGAGTCACTCCTAAGGAAGAGGAGATTGGACTCGATCTAGCACAACACGGAGAAAGAGCATACGTCAACGAATAGGAAAATCCTTCCTTTCTTTTTTCTTTTTTTTAAATTTTCTAAAGATAATTATCTAAAAAAAACAAATGAATTTACATTCGAGCATCATTTGTTGATTTGTGATAATTACTACAAATGATTTACATCAAGTTCTAAACGAGTCAAACCTTGTTTTGATTGACACAAGATCATACAAGGAATATTCTGAGAATCATATTCTTGGTGCAATAAACTTGGACCTTTTTGCATTTCACTGGTTTGATACATCAAAGAAAGGAATTGAGAACTTTAATGCCCAAACCACAGACCTGTTTTCCTTTGTTGGTATAACTAACGAAAAAAAAGTAGTATTCTATGATGATGTATCTGGAATCCTAGCAGCTAGAGGAGTTTGGATGCTACTTTATTTTTCACATCCTCAGGTTTTCATGTTAGATGGCGGAATTCAAAAATGGAAAAGCGAAAATCTCCCAACTGAAACAAAAACAAATCCATTCAAGCAAGCAAAATTTTCTGGCAAGATAAATGATGAGATTCTTGTTGGCTATGAATATCTCAAAGATAACTTGGATAGAGTAAAAATCATTGATGCAAGATCAAAAGAAGAATTTGATGGTACAGTAGTTCGTGCTGCTCAAAAAGGCCATATTCCTAGCGCAGTAAATGTTGATTGGAATTTGAATATAACAAATGACGGAACTTTGAAAAATGAAAAAGAGCTTTCTCAATTGTATCCATTTTCAAAAGATGATGAAATAGTAACATACTGCCAAGGAGCTTACAGGGCTGCAAACACGTTTGTTGCATTAAAAAAACTTGGATTCAAAAATGTTAGAGTTTATTTAGGATCTTGGGGAGAATGGGGAAATAGATTAGAACTTCCTGTAGAATAATTCAATAATAGATCTTAAATTATCTCAATTACTCATGCTTTTCAAAAACATTCTAGTTCCATACGATGGTTCAAGTCATTCTAAACATGCATTCAAAGTAGCTTTGGATATGGCAAAAAAATACAATTCCAAGCTTTCGATGGTTACTGTCTTGGATACTTCTTCTGGATATTGGGCTCAATCCTCCCTTTGGGATAAAGCAATTGGTGGGGCTAGAACTCTTGTAACAAAAGAGCTTGAATCGTTTAAATCTGCTGCAAAAAAAGCTAAAGTTTCATTTCATTCTGAAATTATACAAAGTCATTCTATAACAAAAACAATAGTATCTCATTCCAAATCCAAGAAAATTGATCTAATAGTAATGGGTGCTCATGGAATAACCGGTTGGGATAAATTAATTCTAGGTAGCATTACAGATAGTGTAGCTCACCGAGTTAGGTGTCCAGTTCTTATTGTACGATAGATTTTGTTACAACCGTTGACAGTTCGTATCAAATTTGATAATTTTGTTGTTTGTCTAAAAATTTAATTGACGAGGCTCCGTTTCATAGTCTTCAGGATCCGCATATTTTTCTCGCAATTTGCAAACATCATCAATTATTTTAAAAGGTTCTAGATCAGGCTCTGTACTTATCATTAGTATACCCTTTTCTCCACAAGGCATCGTAAGACGATTAATTTTAGGATATTTTGTCATGGTATAGATTGGTGTTCCAATTAGTTCTGAGGAATGTAGACGAGTCTTCCACCTTGCATACCCATGTATTAACGAGTCTTTTGTTTGTTGATCGGTAAATATTTTTTTAATTCCTTCTTGCATCTTATAATATATTTCACCACTTATCGTGTTGTAGACTCCGGCAAATCGTATCTTTGGATTGCTTTTGATAATCTCGCTGCAGAACTTATTGTAATCCATGGATTTTTTTAATGTGTTAAGTGCTTATTAAGAATTATTCCTTGAGGTTATGCCTTCAAAACAGTTGACACAACATGGTCAACTGCCTCGTCAAACTTGTCGCCTATCTTTTTTTGTACATTTTTTAGGTTTTCATCACCTTCGGTAGCTATTTTTTGAGATTCTAATTTGGCTTTCTCACGTGACTGTGCTATAATTGATTCTGCTTCTTTAGTTGCCATTTCAGTTACCTGTTTTCGCAATTTGTCAATTTCTTTCAGAGCCTTTTGATTTAGCTGATTCTTCATATCTGCTAGTTTTTCATCTAAGGAATCAATGTTAGACTCCAATCCCGATAAAGCTTTGATTATGTCATCAACTTTTGCAGGAGCAGTTGTAGTAACTGGGATTTCTTCAGTAGATGCCATTTTTTTAGAACCCTTAAATTTCAATGCAGATGATGCTTTCAAATCCAATAATTAAATCCTTCAATTATGATAAGAGTAAAATTATCAAGTTATTCTATAGTGATAATCTTTGACATAGTAATTTGAGGATCAATCTTTTGTTGTACTGCATATGCAATTGCGGACAGGTTCCTCACCTCAAAAGTAGTCAACTTCAAAATTCCAATTACGTTAGACAAGCTAAACATTTTCGTAAACGTTCTATTCACTGTTCTAAAAATTTCAAGCTCAAATGATCTTTCAAACTGTGAAATAGCTTCTATAGGAACTTTTGTTTCTGGGATCATTTCCTTATAGTATGTATTTTCTAGTTCACCAAATGCATCCGCTACGGATTCCATCGCACAAAGTCTAACTACCAAGTCTCTTGAAACTGTTGAAGTGTAAGCCACTATAAGGTCCAGTATTTGTTGTTCTTCTAACCCCCAGAATTTTCCTCTAAGCGTACTAAGTAAATTGAAAAAGTCAATATCCATTCTTATCAAGGGAACAACATCTCTCTCTCCAGACCTTTTCATCGCTGTACCTAATTGTTTGTAGAATATTTTTTCAAAATAGATGTCAAACACTTGCAAATCCTTTTTTTCATTATAAAGTGTAACTGCTTTTGCAACTTCATCCCCAAATTCACTTGAAGCTAAACTTGATGCAGCTTCCTCTATGTCTTTTGCAACAAGAGCCTTGACAATTATGTCACGACGTCCAATTAGTTCTTCGGCTCGTAGATTTATCCGAGATTCGATCTGTTCAGATGGTATACCCAAAACTTTTCCTTTGAATATGAGTTTTAAATTCCAAATTAACAACTTTAGATAATACGCTTTCAAAACAGCTGACCCGCCTACAGACTTACCAAGGGAGTAATGGACTTCGGCAAGACGACTTCTTAAGAGAGCTTCTATTTTTTCTGGTGTAAATGGTGTTGTAAGCTTAGAAATAGAGTCAGCATAAGCAGTATTTTTTATTCTTGTTACGAGCTCATCTAGGTCTCTTGACTCGGCCAAAGTTTGAAGTTCTTTTTTTGAAAGTAATTTTCCACGTGCACTAAACGATTTTACAGAAGAAAATACTTTTTGAGGACCACCAATACCCAATTCCTTTAGACTTGATGAATGAGGATTTTAATGTTTAGTGAATACTTTTAATTGGATGTATAATTACTTACGCAAAAAAAATTTTTAAACTAAATTTTTTTGATAACTTATTGTCCCAAGATGATAAACATCATTACTATACCATAGATAGCAATTGATTCTACCATCCCGATAAAGATGAAAACTTTTGATTGTAGTGCAGGGTTTTCGCTGATTACTGCAAGACCTGCAGAACCTACATAACCTAATCCAATGCCTGCACCTAGTGCAGCAAGACCAAATGCAAAACCAGCACCTAACACTTTCATGTCTCCAGAAGCAGAAGATTCTACTTCTTCTTGACCGTAAACATTTGTAAAACCTAAAACTAATACCGAAAGGATTCCAATTACGAAAACAAGGTACCTCATTGGTATCAGTTTAACGTTCTTAGACTATATTTAAATCATAATATGACTTTATGATTTTTCTAACATGGTTTTCTTAAAAGATTCAAGATCACTTTTTATAGATTTTACAAAATCGTCATAATCTTGATCAAGACTTGATTTTGTACTTTCTAAAGTTTTCTTGATATCTTCTTTTGCCATTACCCTTTTCTCTTTTCGATGACAGCTTTAACTTTTTTTAATCTTACGAATTCTTCCCGATCTCGTTCCTCTAATGTTGCAAGTATGAATCTTATTCGAGATTCATACATAGGTATAATGATATTTTCAAGAGCATTCAATAATTTCTGAGTTTTCTCTAATGCTTTTGCTAAACTAATTATTGAATTTTCAAATTCAGCTGCCTTGCAAATTTGAGGAAGCATTGTTTTGATTTGTTTTGCTGCTCTATCAATTGTAGCATTTGTGTCAGCAAATCCATATGGCATCGAGTCAGCATGAATTTCTTTAACAGAAAGCACGGGAATAGATACATCAACTATTCGTTTTACATCAACATCTATTTCCATAGAGGCTGGTGTAGACTGTGCAACTGAATCCACAGTGTTAGTTCCAAGAGTAAGATAAGCCTCATTCACCGTACGATAAACATCTTGAAGAGGAGTCCAAATATCTCCTCGAGCTTTTGTTGCTTCATCAATCAATTCGTTGATTCGTTTCAGTAAGACTGCACGTTTATCATCTAAGATTTTTCGAACCATTGTAGCAACTTTACTTGAACGTCTGTATTTGAGAAGTTCAATTTTGGTAGCTGATACATTTTGCCCAAATGACATTACTTGCTCGCCTTATAGTATTGATCAATAAACTTGTCTTTTACCTTGGTGAGTTCATTTTTTGGTAAAGCGGATGCTACCTTCCACTGAAGACCAAGTGTTTCTTCAAGATTTCTATTTTCATCTAGTCCCTGTGATAGAAATTCTTTTTCAAACATGTCCCCAACATCCATGTATTTTCTATCGACTTCTGTAAGGCCACCTTTTCCAACGATTTCAGAAAGTGCTCTAACTTCCTGTGCTCTAGAATAAGCATCGTAACATTGATTTGAAATTTCCTGATGATCCGCACGTGTCTTTCCTTCTCCAACTCCATCTTTCATAATTCTACTAAGACTCATCAATACATTTACTGGCGGATAGACTCCTTTTCTAAAGAGTTCTCTACCAAGAACAATTTGTCCTTCAGTGATGTATCCGGTAAGATCGGGAATTGGATGGGTGATATCATCTGATGGCATCGAAAGTATGGGCATTTGAGTAACGCTTCCCTTTTTCCCTTTTAGTCTTCCAGCCCTTTCGTAGATAGTAGACAGGTCAGTGTATAGATATCCAGGATAACCCTTTCTCCCTGGAACTTCTTCACGTGCTGCAGAGATTTCTCTTAATGCTTCACAATAATTTGTCATGTCTGTAAGAATAACAAGAACATGCATGCCAAGATCATACGCAAGGTATTCTGCCGCAGTCAGTGCAACACGAGGCGTGATTATTCTTTCAATGGCTGGATCGTCTGCAAGATTTAGAAAGAGAACACTTCTTTTTAGCGCACCCGATTCTTCTAGACTACGTTGAAAGTATTTAGCTTCACTATATTGTACACCAATTGCTGCAAACACTACAGCAAACTCTTCTCCACTTCCAACCACGGAAGCTTGTCTTGCAATCTGCGCAGCCAGAATATTGTGAGACATTCCAGAGCCTGAAAAGATTGGTAGTTTCTGTCCCCGTACAAGTGTCAACATACCATCGATAACAGAAACACCTGTTTGGATAAAGTCACTTGGATAATCCCGTTGCTCAGGGTTCATTGGCTCGCCGTTTATATCTTCAAATTTGGATGCGATAGGATCTGGAAGACCGTCTTTTGGTCTACCCAATCCATCAAAAACTCTACCGAGAATATCTTCAGAAAGAGGCATTGTCATAACTTTGCCGACAAACTTTGCCTTAGTTCCAGAAATGGAAAGACCCATTGTTCCTTCAAAAACTTGAACTACAGCTTTTCCATTTCCTACCTCCAAAACTTTGCCTAATCTTTTTTCACCTTCCGTTGTTTGAATTTCTACAAGTTCATCAAACATGGCGTTCTCAACTCCATCCACTACAACTAGCGGTCCCTTAATTTCTGCAATCTTATTGTATTCTATTCCACCTTGTAACGTCAATTGGTAACCTTCACTCCTGATATGTTCTTGAATTGTTCATTCATGTTCTGGCTCAATTGATCTAGTTGTTCAAGTTGATCATCTGGAACGTCCATTCTAGCTTTTAACAAGTTACTAATGATAGGCAATGCACGAATGTCAGCTAGAGATGCATTCTCTTTCAGAGCACGTTGACCACTTTTGTAAAATTCAACTAGTAACTTCAAAAGCTTGAATTGTTTTTCTGGACTACAGTACGTATCTACTTTGTCAAAAGAGTTTTGTTGTAGAAAACCTATCTTAATCATTCGTGCTACTTCTAAAATGAGTTTTTCATCATCAGGTAATGCTTCTGGTCCTAACAGTCTAACAATTTCTTTAAGCGTATCTTCTCTTTGCAAGACTACATACGCTTCATTTCTCAAGTTGAGCCAATCTTCATTAACATTAGATTTCCACCACTTTTCTACATCAGAAAGATATCCGGAATAGCTGTTCATCCAATTTATTGAAGGATAGTGTCTGGAATATGCAAGTCTTGCATCAAGTGCCCAAAATGTCTTGATGAATCTGATGGTATGAGTTGTAACTGGTTCAGTAAAGTCTCCTCCTGAAGGTGAAACTGCTCCAATCAATGTAACTGATCCGTGTCTCTCTGGACTACCAAGAGCATGAACCCTTCCAGCTCTCTCATAAAACTCTGCGAGTCTAGAAGCAAGATAAGATGGATATCCTTCCTCAGCTGGCATCTCTTCAAGTCTACCGCTCATTTCTCTTAGAGCCTCCGCCCACCTGCTCGTAGAGTCTGCTACAAGCACTACATCTTTTCCCATATCTCTATAATATTCCGCAATGGTTACTCCAGTGTAGATACTAGCTTCTCTTGCTGCCACCGGCATGTTACTTGTATTCGCTACCAGAATGGTTCTTTCCATTAGCGGCCTTCCTGTGTGGGGGTCTTTTAGCTCAGGAAATTCTATAAGAACTTCAGTCATTTCGTTTCCTCTTTCCCCACATCCTATGTATACAACAACTTGAGAATCAGCCCACTTTGCGATCTGATGAAGTGTAACAGTCTTCCCAGTACCAAAAGCCCCTGGAATTGATCCCGTTCCTCCTTTAGCCATAGGAAAGAACGTATCAATCACACGCTGACCTGTAATTAATGGAATATTTGGATCGGATCTACTGGTATAAGGTCGTGGTTTTCTGACAGGCCAATAATGATACATCTTTAGAGGAATCTTTTTTCCATCTTTTTCGGTAGTAGCAACTTCGGTTTCAAGATCATACTCACCTTCACTTACAATATTTGTTATCTTGCCACCTTGATGATTAGGCGGAACCATAATACTATGTAGGGTTAGTTGAGTTTCTTGAACTTCTCCCAACACACTTCCAGCTTCTACTTCATCACCTACCTTCACAGTTGGAGTAAACTTGAATTTCTTTGTCATGTCAACTGGAGTAGTTTTAATGCCTCTGCTAATGAAAGAACCAGATTTCTTTGCAATTTCCCTCAAAGGTCTTTGAATACCATCATAAATTTGACCCATAATTCCCGGTCCTAGTAAAACACTCAATTGATTTCCGGTGCCGACAACAGGCTCTCCAGGTTTGAGACCACTTGTAGATTCATAGACTTGAATAAACGCAACATCACCTGTTAGACGAATTATCTCGCCGATAAGATTGGCTTCCCCAACAGATACAGTTTCATACATTTTTCCATCAGACATTCCGTCTGCTTTTACTGCAGGTCCGCTAATCCAAACAATTTTACCTTTTGCCGTCACATCAATCACCTTCCAAATTTAGTTGCAACATCTTTTCTTATCACGGGCTTTAGCCGTTCAAGTCTTGCATCAATTGTATTATCAAAATTCATTGAACCGTCTTTTGATTTTACGAAAATTCCCCCTATACATTCAATCGTATCAGAAGACAAGGTTGTACCTTTAAATTTTTTCAGTATAGATTTAACTAAATCGGAATCTCTTGCGTTGGTTGATATAACTACATCTGTAGTTCCTAATGATGTTATTGCTTCATCAATTAATTGAGTCATAAGATTTGTATAGTCTTTTTGTACCGATTCACGAAGTTTTTCAATGGCTTTGTCGATGACCTTTTCGACAGACTCATCCACCAACAAAATCTGTTTGCTTCTTTCTGCTAAACCCGAACTTCCAATTATTTGACTTTGTATCTTATCTGCATCTTTTTTTCCTTCTGCAATTATTCTATCATACTCTTGTTCAAGTGGAGGAAGTGAATCTGATAGAACCTTTTTAGAATTATCAAGTGATTGCTTTAAGCTTTCCAATAACTCCTCTTCAGATTTTTTTAAAATTTTGTCAATCGTTTTTTCTAACGCAGCAGAACTCAACGATCAAGAAATATTGATAACGGATTTTAATGTTTATCAACTCAAGAACCTAAGAAACGTTTTAAAATCAATAATTAAACGTAAATGCTATCTTGGCATCAGCGGATCTGATTTTAGGTTCTGTTATCCTACCAAGATCAGAATCTCCTGAAGCTATTTCGAGACTCGCTGAATTTGACTGGTTTCACAACTTAGAAACTAAAAGTGATACTGTAACACCCGAAATCGATGACTTGCTTCTAAAGGCTCAGAAACTATACCAATCAATTGATGAAGTTGTAAAGGGTCTACAAATCCCACCTCGTGTTGGGATTTTAGAAATTTTATTCAAGGGTACTGTGATAAAAAAAACATCATACGAACTTAATGAAATTGAAAACATGATAGAAGATCTAGAGGAAAAAAGTTTAAGCATTTTAAAGCAACCGAAAAAACTTCTTGATGAATATGCAGAAACTGAACGTTCTCTAGAAGAATATACTATATTGAAAGAAACTATTGAAGTAGTAAGAAAGCTAAATGTAAACTTGAATAATCTTGGTTTAACCAAGTACTTTTACACAAACCTCTTTGTAATTGATTCAAAAGATTATGGTGAAATAGCTCGTTCTTTACAAGACATCCCCATCTTTAGTTATGCATTAGAAAATAAACAAAAAACAGCGATAA
>DRGT01000165.1 GCA_011055585.1 Candidatus Nitrosopumilus sp.
ATCTTTCTTGTTAAAAGAGATGCTAACACTCCAACGGTTAGTCCCCAAAAATGTGCCAGTGGAGGATGTCAAGAAGAATATTATGCATTAGGTTTTGGCCAATCACCTTTTCATGTACCACCATCTTTGGTAACTGCTCTTGCAGAAAGTGCAAACCAAGGACACTATTCTGCTGCAGAAGGAATACTAGAACTTAGAGAAGCAATTGCTGGTTTTAACAAAAGACATTTTGGACTTGATGTTGATCCAAATAGAATCGTTGTTGGTCCAGGAACAAAAGACTTGCTTAACACTCTTGTTAATATAATAAAAGGCGGAGTAATTATTCCCTCCCCATCTTGGATTGGTTACAGACCACAAGTTCTTCTTACCGAAAAACACTTTCATACTTTTCATCTTAAACTAGAACACAACTACAGAATCCAACCAGACGATTTAGACGAGTTTGTCTCAAGGATTGAAGGGGAACAGCACATGTTAGTTCTGAATAACCCACATAATCCAACTGGAATTGTTTATTCAAAAAAAGAATTAGAAAAAATTTCTGAAGTTTGTAGAAAGCACAACATCCTTGTTCTTGCAGACGAAATTTATGCTCTTGATACTTATGATATGAATGATTTCACCAGCATGGGATTAATCTATCCAGAGGGCAGCTTCATTACAAATGGTTTGTCAAAGGATAGGTCAGCAGGAGGTTATCGACTTGGTTCTTGCATTTTGCCAACGGTAACTACTGAAAAATTATTCAATGATTTCAAAAAAGTCGCAGCAACAGTTTACACAAATGTTTCGACACCAACTCAATATGCAGCAATTAAAGCATACGAACCAAATGATGAGATTGAAGATTACATCAACGCTACACGACAGATTCACCGCATTATGGGTCACTATCTTAGTGATGAATGGAACAAAGTAGATGGAATAAAGGCAACACGGCCAGATGGCGCATTTTACTTTTTTGCTGATTTTAATGAACTAAAGCCGGATTTGAAAAGAAAAGGAGTTACAACCTCGAATCAATTGGGAGAGTCATTACTTTCCTGCCCACATCACTTGGGAACTGTAACCGGCGATGCCTGTATGCTAGAACCTGATGACTATGGGGCACGAATCGCCTTTGTGGATTATGATGGTAAAAAGACGTTTGATAATTACAAACAAAATCCACCAAAATCATCTTCAGATGAAATTGAATTTGTAAAACAAAACTCTCCA
The DNA here is from genome assembly GCA_011055585.1 of Candidatus Nitrosopumilus sp. Next base: position 1,222 of record DRGT01000165.1, read on the forward strand.
ATGATGGTAAAATCAACAGATGCCTTGAAAGGTTGGATTGATTTTATCAAACAAACGTGATTTTCAGTTGACCTCTAAAAACAAAAAATCTCATTATCTAAGAGTTGGCTTTTCACTAAAACGAGAAATCTTTTTCGTAGCAATTGGTTCGATTATTGGCGGTTTTACAATGCACTTGCCAAGAATTTTGTTGGACATTACAACTGAAACTCAATACTTGGTTACTTTGCTTGTTATGGCAAGAGTAGTTGGTTCAGGCTCTCCAGAAGTTGGTTTTGGACTTCATATGTTAGTTGCTACAATCGTAGGAATTGTTACTGGAATTTTCCTGCATAAAGTAATCAAATTTAACATTTCAAAGATCAAAAACGGTTTGATTTATGGCATCTTTGCAGGAGTTGTTGTTTTTGCAGTGTTTGCAATTCCAGTGTCACAAATATTTCTTGGTCCAAACATGGCTGAGCTTATTACAGAATTAGATCCTGAAATGACTTTTCTTGAAGCATCTGAATTAGTAAACCAAAACTTTGTGTCTAATTTGATAGATTTGTTCTTCATGCACATTATCTGGGGGCTAACAATTGGTGTTTTAGCATCTATTTTAACGAGAAAAGCTGGCGCAAACTATAGATGCCATATTTGTGATATAGAATTTTCAAAAATTTCTACCTATGAAAAACATGTTGAAAATGTTCACGAAAATCCTTCACCATCATTAAATCGAATCCTAATCTTGGGTGGAGGATATGGTGGTGTTGGTGTGTTAAAACAACTCCAAGAAGCTTTTCAAAGTGATCCAGAAGTAAGCATTAGTCTAGTAAGCCAGGATAACTTTTTCCTACATACTCCACTGCTACCTGAAATGGCAACAGGAATGCTTGCATCAAGACATATTGCAACACCAATACGAGCATTTTGCAAAAGAGCAAGATACTATCAAGCTAAAGTAGAACAAATAGATCTGAATAACAACAAAGTTACAATTACTAGAACACTAGACAATCAAAAGCGTGATCTAGAATATGATTACTTGGTCACTGCATTAGGTGGGAAAACTAATTTCTTTGGAAACAAAAATATTGAAAAATATGCCTTGACGATTAAAACTCTTGGTGACGCAATAACACTAAGAAATCATATCATATCAATATTAGAGAGTGCAGATCAAGAAGAGGATCCTGATGTATTATCAAAACTTTTGACATTTGTTGTAGTAGGTGGAGGTTTTTCGGGAGTTGAAACGGTGGGCGAAATTAATGACTTTGTTAGAGAATCAGCTGAGAAATTCTATAGAAACATTGATGTTGAAAAAATTAGAATTGTTCTTGTTTCAGCAGGAGAAAAAATTCTCCCTGAAATTGGCGACTTGGGAGAATACGCTGTCAAGTCATTGACAAACAGTGGTGTAGAAATTATTAAAAATACAAAACTTGTTGATGCAGAAGCAGAGCACGTAGTGCTTGATAATGGGATGAAAATTCCTTGTGGCACTTTAATTTGGGCAGGTGGCGTTACAGTTGATCCTGTTATATCTAATCTTGATACTGAGCATTCTCCACGTGGAAATGTTGTGGTTAACAAATTTCTAAAGCTCAAAAATCATCCAAATGTTTTTGCACTTGGTGACTGTGCATCAATAACGGATGAACGAACAGGCAAACCATATCCTCCAACAGCACAACATGCAGTAAGAGAAGCAAAAATAGTCTCCGAAAATATTATTTCTTCAGTAAGAAATGAGAACTCTCAAAAGGCTTTTGTATATCAAAGTAAGGGTTCTATGGCAAAAATTGGAAAAAGAAACGGCGTCGCTCTTTTGATGGGAAATAAAATTCATGGATTTGCTGCCTGGTTTCTTTGGAGACAATATTACTTGTTTACTCTTCCTACCACTGAGAAAAAATTTAGAGTTGCTATAGATTGGTTTGCAGACTTGTTTTTCCCAAGAGATATTACTATTCTTAGTGGTGTGAAATGAATTTTAATTCTAAATTAACATTTGATACGAACTGTTAATTACCAATAATTTCTAATTACAAATATTGGATAGAGAACAATTTTGTAATGAAATCCTAAAGATTGATGACAAAATAGTATTTACAGCAATCTATGATGAAGGAGAATTTTATCACAAGACGCGTGAAGGACGAAATCCTTATCTTACACCTGAGGAAACTGAAAATTCTTTAGCCCAGGCAGTTTACAGATGGACTTCTAGAAAAAAAACTGGATTAAAGATTGGTGAACCCGTTTATTCAATGGCAAAATACGGAAAGGTTTATCGTATTACCATTCCAGTAGGAAAGGCAGGATTGATATTGGTTAGTACAGAGTTGAATGTTAACGTAGAGGAAATTGTAGAAAAAGTCATAGAGACGAGAGACAAAAATTATCAATAAAAAGTTAATCCAAAAATGATCTAGGTCTAGATGGTTCTGAACTAATTTTTACTTCAAACATTTTTTCAATGTATTGTTAACTATTTGAGAAAAACTTACAGACTTTTTTGACTTTATAATTTCTTTAGCCTGTTTATTTCTTATCTTTTTTACAAGATCATCCTCAAGCATTATTGTGATTCTTCGTAACATACATCAGGGTATTAACTTAAGAGATAATTTAAGTAAATATCCAAATCTATTCTGATTTACAAGAACCTAATTTACAACTTGTACAAACATAATCATCTGTTGAATGATGACATCCACACTGGCAAGTGCATTCATAAAGATTCATAGTATTTTGACTCCTTCAAACCAATTTTTTGTACAGTCAAGACATTTACACTTTAGTGAAGTATTTTCATTTTCCCAAGCAACAAGGACTTCAAGGGATCCACAGCTTGGACATTGAAATCTGAAATCAGGATACTTTGGTCTGGAGCTAAAAGGGTTAATGGTATTTTCCTGTAGAACAACTTGTTCAGCATTAACTGATTCCATACTACAAATACGAAAAAATTTTCATTTAATGATTTTACCAAATTACAACCAAATTTCTTTTTTTATTTACATTTGAAACAAACTGTTAACGAGATAGGAAGAATCCCCCAAAAATGAAGGCGGGGGCGAGGTAGGGTCTGATTCTGAGGGATTCTATAAATTGTTTAAAGCTTAAACGTTAATAGAGACTTTTCCAACTACATACCAAATTAAAACCAAATTTTTAATTTTTTTAATATTCTTTACAGTTTTTTGATTTATCAGCTACTTCATCAAACAGCTTCAGATTAGATTCTAATAATGAAGAAAGAAAGTAAGTACTTCCATATCTACTTCCAACTTTAGTAACAAGTTCATGCTTTCCTAGTACTTCTAAATGACGTTCAATCACTTTGTAATCTAATCCTAGTTGTTCGGATAGCTGGTTTGTATTCAAAGGTGTTTTTTTTAGTTGTAAAACAATTTTGACCCTATTAATACAACCTTTCGATCCTGCAAAAATAGACCATAACAACATTTTGATCCGTTGTGGATTCTCAGATTCAATTCCTTTAGCTAACATTTTTTCTCCTTAAAACCATCAAATCTCTCACAAAAGATAGGCATTGGAGGGGAGTTGTGAGAGACATGATAGATTAAATTTTTTTTAGCGGTGAAGTATAAAACCAATTTACCAAATTGTAACCAAATTATTTTTCTAAATTATTTTTAGCTAAGATTTAAAGTTTGAATTAAAATAAAAAAAGAAAAAGGAAAGAGAATTAATTCTTCTCTAATCTTTTATTGTGCTCTTCCTACGTTTACTGGATCTTCGCTACCTTCAGGTGTGCTGCAAAGACTAGCTCCGCAGACAATGTCATCAGTTTCTGATCCATAGGATTTTGGTGATTGCTGGCCTGGGCTGCCTTCTGCTTCCTGACCATATACGTCACCAATGAGTTCTGGTGCTAATGCTATCATTGCTAGAGGCAAGATTGCAAAAAGACCAATGTATTTGATTTTTTGATTCATAGTTTCTAATTCAATAGAGTAGTTTATAGAAAAATTTCCAAGTTAATTCCTAATTCAAACCAATTTCTAAAAAACTGTTTTTATGTGATAATGGATAGGATCATCTACAAAACGTCTACAATGTTCACATTGATAATGAAGAGGATTGCCACAATCACTGCATAATTCTATTACTTTTAATTCACTGCCGCAATTACGACAAGAGTCAACTCTCATGAAAACTCTGCATTAGTTAATTGTATTTAAGAAAATTTCTAAATCTTATAAGAACAACTTTGGAAGATTGGTATTACGAATACTTACTTCAAAAATGTCATTTCCCTCTACAATAAAGCCTTTATCGTGTTCTTCGAACAATTCCAATAGGTCCTTTAAACTATCAATCTTTAGCTTTGCCATGTTGTAGGGACAAAATACTACTCCTCCAATTCTTTTTGAGTTATAGATTCTCTCAATCTCATTAGCTCTTTTTAATGAATATTGTAAAGCTACATCTTCTGTCATAAAACCCATGTAACATGAATATCTCCCTGATGCAACTTCTGCAAGACGATCAAAAACCTTTGAGGTACATTGTTCTGGAGTCTTCTTTATTGCTTGTGCATAGGATGGATTGGTAGCATCAAACCAACCGTGGTTTTTCAAGTATTTTAAACCACTAGAAGGAGTTCCAGCACAAAGCTTTACACATTTTTCATCTAACATTCCATTTGCTTTTTTAAGAAAACTCACCAGAGATTTATCATCAGAGTAAAGAAGAAGATAATGCAATGATGGGATTCCCTCCCTTTTTTTCAGCCATTCTTCATAGGCTTCTTCTAGGATCGAAGCTGGAGAAACTCCTTCTTTTCTAGCTTGATCGTCTAACTCTTGATGGAGTTTATCATTAAATCCTCTTACGTAGAGTACCTTAGACATGATAGATCATAGAATATGCTATTATATAAATTGCTTGCACGCTTGCAATTAGGGCAAACTGTTATATATCGCTTTCATGCTTGCAATATTGATTAAAACATGAAGGCAATAACCATAAAAACACTCGAAACCAAAACTCATCCAGAAACTAAGAAACTCTTCTGGTTTGTCTTTGTAGCCACAAGAGGTGGATTGAACCGAATAAAAATTATTTCACATCTTAGAAACATACCATCTAACACACATCAACTTGCTAATAGTTTAGGATTAGATTACAAG
>DRGT01000166.1 GCA_011055585.1 Candidatus Nitrosopumilus sp.
ATAACTATTGATTTGAATTCATCTGCAGATTGTCCTGGTAATGTATACCTAAGCACCACTTGAACCAGATGTAGAATCCTTCACAGTTCATGTAGACTATACAGTGAGAGGTAAAACAAATTCAATTTCTAGCACCATACCCATTACAGATTGTGAAAACATCATAACATTTGATGAAATACCTACAGAATATGAAGTGCCAGAATACATGGCTCCAAGAACATATGATGTTAAATTCCAAATTGAAAATGGTACAAAACAAAGTGCAGAAATTACATCAGATGAATATCTTGATGAACAAGAGCTAACAGTTTTTGCTATCATGAACAGCCAAGTTCCACTAAAACAAGTAGAGCTTAGGTATACATTACCAGGACAATCTGCAGATGAATTCAAATCAATAGTTATGGCAACAACCCAACTAGGTTCCCAAGAAACAACATTATTTGTATCTGGATCAATTTCACCAGATGATATGTCTAGTTCAGCAATAACATATTGGATATATTCAATTGATGAGAATCTAGTTGAACAAGAGTCAAAACACTACACTATTGCTGTAAAACCTACATATGATATTGATGCAGCAATTGAATTAGATATTACAACAAGCAAACCAGAAGGAAGTACCATTAGACCAACAGCTTATGTTACAATTACCGCACCAGATTCAGCATTTGGAACAGTTTCATTAATTGTAAACGGAAACACAGTTTCAACAAAAGCGGTTCTTTTAGAACCTACTCAAACCCCAGTTGAATTAGAATGGAAGATTCCAAAAGTAGGAAAGCAAATGATCTCTGATATTAGAGCTGAAGTGAAACTTTATGGTGATTCAGTTACTACTGACATTGCAAAACTAAACACATTCCCAAGAACACAATTAATACCAATATCAGAATTAAAGTCAATTTTACCACTTAGTGATGAAGTTGGTAACATGATTGCTCAACCAGCGTTAGTATATGCCTCAGATCGCTACTATGAAAACCTAAGATTCCAAGTAACTACCGAAGACGGATATTGTTTCATTGGCCCATCTGAAAATTGTGCAGTACAAGAATCTACATCAAGTGAACGTGGAGGAATACAAAGTATTGAGTACAATGGAAAAATCTACAGAATAGATTATTCAGGCCCATACAATCCATTAGAGCGCTTCTCAATTACTACAATTGATCAACTCCCAAGTAAATTGGTGATTATATTAGTACCACTAGAAAAAACAATGAAAGGTCCAATGGAAGAACTAATAGAAGAACTAATAGAAAAACCAATAGAAGCGCCAATAGATGAGCCCATTGATGAATTTATGCCATCTGCATTTGCATTAGAGGATATTGACTTGAAAGTAAAGTACAGAACAATCAGTGAAATTGTTACAGTAAAGTCAACATAGAAAATATTCTATGGAAAAGACGTTTCTTTTACTAGAACCGATTCAAGCTCAGAAATTTTAATTCTATTTTGTTCCATAGAATCACGAGCCCTAATTGTAACTGTTTGATCCTCTAATGTCTGATGATCGATAGTTATTGCAAAAGGAGCACCAATCTCATCTAATCTTCTATATCTTCTACCAATTGCGCCAGAATGATCCAAAAACACATCATATTTTCTTTTAATTGCTTGATAAATCTCATCAGTTTTTTCCTTTAGCCCATCCTTTTTTACCAATGACAAGACTCCAGCCTGAATAGGAGCCAAATAGGGTTTTAAGGACAAAACAATTCTTTCATTTTCTTCATCATCACGTAAACTATGCTCTAAAATAGAATACAAGCTTCTGTCTATGCCCATTGAAATTTCAAAAACATGAGGAAGAATTTTGGCTTCATCATCCATCACTTCAAATTTCTCTTTACTTTTTTTTGCATGACCACCTAAATCATAATCAGATCTATAGTTGCATGCAACAAGCTCAAGCCAGCCAATCGATGTTTCAACCTCAAAATCAAAGGCAACCTCAGCATAAAACGCTTTTTCTTTTTCTCCTAGTTTTCTAAACCTACTTCGCTCAATATCAATTCCAGTCTTCTCATAAAATTCTGTTAAAATTCCCAAATAATATGCAACAAACTTGTTAGGTATGGCTCCAGATTCAACTGCTTCTTTGCATGTCATCTTTTTTGGTTCATTATCAATCTGAATTCTAATTACAGTATCTTGAACTTCAGAAAATTTTTCAATTTCATTTAATTTATTAGGATTACAAAAAATCTCAATTTCTGCCTGGTAAAACTCTCTTAATCTTAAAAGACTCTGTCTTGGCGCAATTTCATTTCGGAAACTTTTTCCAACCTGTGCAATTCCCATAGGAAGCTTTCCACGCATTGTTTTGAAAAGCCTTGGAAAATCTACAAAAATTGATTGACAGGTTTCTGGTCTAAGGTATGCAGGTTCCCCATCAGGACCTATTCCAACTTTGAACATCAAGTTAAATTTTGTAACATTATCAAAATCACCCTGGCAGCTAGGACATTTCAAATTATTTTCAGAAATTGCTTTTTCAAAATCTCCCAAGTCTGCACTTTCTGGAATCTCAATCTTTGTTGTTTCAGAAATTAACTTGTCAGCCCTAAATGTTGATTTACATTTTTTACATTTGATTATTGGATCTGTAAAGCTTGAAAGATGTCCAGATGCCTCAAAAACAGATTCTGACATTATTTGAGAACCATCAATTTCTAACATGTTGTCACGTCTTACAAGCTCTCTTCTCCATAATTCTAAGAATTTATTTTTAAAACCAACACCAGTTGGACCGTACTCCCAAAACCCAGCTTGTGCATCACCATAAACTTCACAACTTGGAAAGTAAAATCCTCTCTCTAATGCTAGTTTCATTACATTATCATAATTCATCATAAATTGACTCCACTAATGAAATAAATTCTTAATTATGCAAGCTCCTTTGCTATTCTAATATTTTCAAAATCATCACGAATGTCATCAATTGGAGTTTCTAAAATGATTGGAATTTTCTTATTATTCATGAATTTTATCACCTCTCCCAAGCCTTCTTTTCCGATTCCTCCAAGTCCAATGTGATAATGTCTGTCTACCTGAGATCCCAGTTCTCCTTTTGAGTCATTAAGATGTAAAATCTTTAGATACTCAAAACCTACTGCTTCATCAAATTTGTGTAATGTTTCTTTCACTGCTACTTTTGTTCTAAGATTATATCCTGCAGCAAAGGTGTGACAAGTATCAAAACAAATCCCAAATCGTTTTGCAGGTTTTAACTGAAAAAATATTTCTGCAAGTTGCTTAAAATCAGAACCAACAGAATTTGTCTGACCAGCTGTGTTTTCAAGTAAAATCATTACATCACTTTTTACTTCTGCAGCTTTTTCCAATGCTTTTACAAGTCTCTTAATTCCATTTTCTTCACCTGTTCCCAAGTGGCTACCCAGATGGGTAACAAGATAAGGAATTCCCAACTGACCGCACCTTTCAACTTCTTTTTGAAATGTATCAACGGATTTTGAATATGCATCCAGATTAGGAGTTGCAAGGTTTGGCAAGTATGGCATATGTGCCACTGTAGCAAATCTGTCAATTTTACTATCATCAAGCTTTTTCTTGTAGGTTTTAACATCTGCATCATCAAGCTTCTTTGCATGCCAACTTCTAGGACTGCGTGTAAAAATTTGAAATGCTGTACATTCTCTTTCTATTGCGTTATCTACTGCCTTATCAACCGAACCAGAAATTGAAACATGACATCCGATCTGCATTAATCAAGGCCCCAATAAAGATAATTTAAACCGACATATTACATAGCTGCATTACTTTGCATTACAAAAAATTAATTTTTGAACCAGATTTTTAAGTAAAGATTTGCATGAAATGATATGATAAACCTAGGTCAAGATGAAATGGCCAAATATCCATTTTTGGCAGATGCAGGCCAATATCTCAAAGACAAAGGCTTCACATTAGAACAGTTTGGAACAGATGTTGATTTAAAACCATTTCTAGAAAAGGCCTGGAATAGGATACATGATGATGTTAAGCTAGGAAAACCATTTGAGTCTAAAATCTCAAGTGTACAAGTAGATGAAACCACACTTCAAACAGAGATATTTTCATTTCTACTTGCTATTATATTACTAAAATTAGCTTCAGCAAGAAACTGTAGTTACCATTTTTCAATGCAAGAATCAAGACGTGCACAACAATTCTTAGAAAAAGATTTAGGAGCAAGAGAAAGAAATAGCATTGATGAAAAAACATTTGTAGATTCTACAATTAAAACCAAAAGACAAATTGCATCAGATATTATCAAAAAAATTTCAAATACTTCTATCGAATCACCTCAAGAAGTTACCGAGATTGAAGACACAGATCAATGGTTGATCTTAGTATCGGATTATCTACCTAGAGCTGTTCAGTTCCATGCTAAACATTGGAAACTGGTAAATCGTTATGTGAAAAATGGAAAAGTGTACTTGTCTTCTCATGAAGTTGTCCGAACAATCAGAGGCGAACTAGATCATTATATTAAAAATAAGTTATCATCCATGCCTACTCCAAAAATGATGCCAATGTTTGAAGAACCTGTAAAAAAAATAATTGAACTTGAAAAAGAAATGACTCCAAAATCAACAATTATTTCAACAGAGTATCCTCCTTGTATTAAGCACGCCATTGAAGTTTTAGAAAATGGAGAAAATCTATCTCATTCTGGAAGATTCATGCTAGGTGCTTTTCTATTAACTAGAGGACAATCAGTTGAGCAAATAGCTCCTTTATTCAAAAACGCACCCGATTACAATGAAAAGGTTACTTTATACCAACTTAATCATCTTGCAGGCAGTTCTGGCAGTGGAACAAAATACTCTTGTCCTTCTTGTGAAAAACTCCAAAGCCAAAGTCTTTGTTTTGCGATTCCAGAATGTGATGGAATAATAAACCCGCTTCAATTTGGAAAGAAAAAGACAGTAAATGCATGAAAATGATTTAAAATTATTAGAGGAATCTTTCAAAAAATATTATTTTGATCATTTTGATCTAATTCACGTACCAGATAGACCATCAGAAAGAGAATTTGGATATCAACAATTCAATTCTGGAATGGCAAGACATCTTGCAATAAAAAATGATAAAGAATTGCGTCTAATGCTAATGAACAATGTTCCTTCCGATGTTTACTGTTCAAACGCCTACTATTCATTTCCAAATCTTCCCATGGCAGAAAAAGATTGGAAAGAAGCCGATCTAATCTTTGATATTGACTCTAAAGATCTTAATCTTGATTGCAGAAAAGATCACACTTGTACAAAATGTCAATC
>DRGT01000167.1 GCA_011055585.1 Candidatus Nitrosopumilus sp.
GTTGTGAAATATTCTTTTGAAGGAGAAAAATTTGAAATTTTAGTAAAACCTGATCCTGCACTTGATTACAAGCTTGGAAAAAAGAAAGACATCTCTTCTGTTCTAGTTTCAGACGAAATTTACACTGATTCAAGTAAAGGAACAAGAGCTTCTACAGAAAAACTACTCAAGGCATTCAAGACAGATGACACAACTGCCATAGCAGAAAAAATCCTCCAAAAAGGTGATCTTAATCTAACAACTGATCAGAGGCGCAAAATGACTGAAGAAAAACGAAAACAAGTTGTAGATTTTATTGCAAAAACATACGTAGACCCACGTTCACACCTGCCACATCCTCCACTTAGAATTGAACAAGCCATGAAGGATGCACGAGTGTCAATTGACCCACAAAAAAATGTGGATGAACAAGTTAAAGACATTGTCGAAAAATTACGTTCTATAATTCCACTAAAATCGGAAAATTTGGATTTGGAAATTATAGTGCCAGCTCAGTTTGCTGCTCAATCTTATTCTGTTCTAAAATCTGTAGGTACTTTGAAAAGAGAAGATTGGTTAGCAAATGGTTCTCTCAAAGCAATACTTGAAATACCGGCTGCAGCAAGGCCAAACGTGATCGATAGATTAGGTTCTATTACAAAAGGTACTGCTACAGTTGAGGTTAAAACTTAATGGAAAATACTAAAAGAAAATATGTTATTCCTGGTGATGTTATAACAACCGGACCATACAGACCTGAACAAAATGTAATTCTTGATGATAACAGAATAATTGCAACAGCAGTTGGAATTTCTGAAATTTATGATGATACAGTTAAAGTCATTCCACTTGCTGGAAAATACATTCCAAAAATTAACGATTTAGTTATTGGTAAAGTATTATCTCATTCTTCACTTTCATGGGAACTTGATATCAATGCATGTTATGTTGGATTTTTACCAGCACAAGATGTTTTTGGGCGGGATTTCTCTGCTCATGCAGATGAGCTTACCTCCAAACTAAAAAGTGGAGACTTGGTAGTTGCTAGAATTGCAAACTTTGACAGATCAAGAGACCCATTAGTTACAATTTCTGATAGAGAACTTGGAAAGATTGATTCTGGGGAATTAGTCAAAATCTCTCCCAGCAAAGTTCCTAGATTAATTGGAAAACGTGGAACAATGATTCAAAATATCGAAATGGCTTCTGGAGCTGTTATTACAATTGGACAAAATGGTTGGGTGGTTGTATCCTGTGAAAATAAAGATGGATTATTAAAGGCCATTAAAGCCATCAAAATGGTAGAAGCGGAAGCGCATATTGCGAATCTTACGGATAAAGTGAAATCAATGTTAGAATTAAAAGGTGAATGATATTGGGTGGTAGAGTATCAGATTTAGTATTATTAAATGAAAATGGAATTCGTTGCGATGGTAGAAAAGTAGACGAACCCAGACGAATAATGATCAAGGCCGGAGTTTTAAACAATGCTGATGGCTCTGCATACATTGAATTTGGTGAAAACAAGATTTTAGCAGGTGTTTTTGGCCCAAGAGATGTTCACCCAAAACATATGGCAAACACAGACACCGGAATTCTTCGCTGCAGATATCACATGTCTCCTTTTTCAGTTGAAGAAAGAAAAAAGCCTGCTCCTTCAAGAAGAGAAATTGAAATTTCTAAAGTCATAAAAGAAGCACTACTGCCTGCTGTTATACTTGAAAAATTCCCAAGAACTGCTGTAGATATCTACATTGAAGTTCTTCAAGCAGATGGTGGCTCTCGTTGTGCAGCTTTAGATGCTGCATCAGTGGCTCTTGCAGATGCTGGAATTCCAATGAGAGATATGGTTTCTGCAATTGCGGCAGGAAAAGTTGCAGATACAATTGTTTTAGATATAAACAATGAGGAAGACCAAGCTGGTCAAGCAGATATGCCTGTCGGTTACATGCCAAACATGGAAAAAGTTACTCTTATTCAATTAGATGGAATTTTGACACAAGACGAATACAAAAAATGTGTACAAACAGCTATTGATGGATGTAAAATGGTATACGAAGTTCAGAAAAAAGCACTTAATGAAAAATTCTTTTCAAATGGAGGTAAAACATAATGGGGCAAAAAACAATAATTGACGAACTAAAAAGTAATCAGATTCGTGAATTACTAGAACAAGGTCAAAGAATAGATGGCAGATCTTTTGATGAACACCGTCCTCTTTCTATAGAGGCGGGTGTTATTCCAAAAGCAGAAGGTTCTGCTCGTGTTCATTTAGGAAATACCGAAGTTGTCACTGGAGTTAAAGTTCAACCAGATAGACCATTTCCAGACATGGGTGATAAAGGAATTTTCATTTGTACTGCAGAAATTTTACCACTTGCTCATCCTAGTGCTGAACCTGGTCCACCGGGTGAAGACGTTATAGAATTAGCTAGAGTTGTTGATAGAGGCATACGTGAAAGTGGTATGATTGATTTGTCACAACTAGTTTTAGTAAAAGACAAGTCAGTTATCGGAATTTTTGCAGATAGTAGCATTATTGACCATGACGGAAATCTGTTTGATGCATGCTCATACGCATCTACTGCCGCAATTCTTTCAACAAAGATTCCAAAATGGGAAATGAAAGATGACGTACCTGTAAAAGTAGAAGGTCAAGAATTTGATGCGCCAATTACAACAATTCCTGTTTCTGTTACGATGGGAAGAATAGGTGACCACATTATTGTTGATCCTAACGGAGATGAATGGGCATGTTTAGATGCTAGAATTACAATCACTACTAATTCTGATGGAAACATTTGTGCTCTTCAAAAAGGAGGACATGATGGATTTACTTTTGAACAATTAATAAAATGTGGTGAAATCTCCACATCAATAGGGGCAAAAATTAGGGAAACCATTAAACAATCGAAACAAGGCGGTCAATAAAATGGCAAAAAAAATGAAAGTTCTCAAAGGTCTTGGTGCAAGATACGGAATCAAACTTAGAAAACAATACACCAAAATTCATTTACAAATGAAAGAAAAAAGAGCATGTCCAGATTGTGGCTCAAAAAGATTTAGTAGAGAAGCAGTTGGAATTTGGAAGTGTAAGAAGTGTGGATTCAAAATAGCTGGCACTGCCTATGACGTTAAAATTTAATGCAAATATTACAATCGACGCCAAAGAAAAAACTAAATCAATTTTTGATTCAATTAACATTGATAACAAATTTTATCCAGATAACCCAACAAACACAAAAATTTCCTTAAAGGACGTAATTTCAATTTCTATTGAAGCAAAACAACTATCACATCTAAGAGCAAATCTTAATTCTA
>DRGT01000168.1 GCA_011055585.1 Candidatus Nitrosopumilus sp.
TGACAGTTGGAACTGGCAATTGCAGAGTTTGTGGAAAACAGGTTATATTTGAATATGAGGGAAAAACGTTAACTACGGAGATTCTTGATAAACAAAAATGTAGTGATTCAAGATGTCATGGCGTAGGATTACTCCCACCACGATTATGATTCTTAGTGTTTACTTGAAAGGTAATAAAATAGAGACTGCAATGTACACTACAATAGCAGTAATTGCCATTCCAATACAGTAACCAGCACCCTTCATGCGCAAGTAATATGGTAAAACTTTTAGTTAAATCGGATCTTAATCCTGAAAATTCTTAATTCTTAGAACATTATAACCCAAACTTAAAATTAATTTATGAATTGATATTACTATGAGCATACCAATCTCCAGAATTTGTGCTTGTTTCAAATGTGGTTGTGTTTATTCAAAAAAAAGAGCTTCCAATTGCCCAGTTTGTAATGATCCAAGAAGTTCACCAATTGAAAAAGAATGAGAAAGAATAAGTTAATTTTTTGCGCTTTAAATAATTCAAGATTCTAGTTTCGATGTGGCATTAGATAATGAGGATAGAGCATTTTTAGAAAAAACCATTGATTTTATAATCAATCAAGTGCCAACCATAATGACGATGGCAAGAACAGATGAATACAAAAAAAATTTTCAATATAAAGATGAGGGGGATGTGGTTTTAGCTCTTTCAATGGGTATTATTTATGGTGGTTTTGTCCAATATTTTATTACAAGACATGAACGTAACATCAATCCAGATGAAACCGCCGAGACTAATGGAGTGATTTTGAGAAGAACAAGAGAAATCAAAGACGCTATTTTCAAGTGTGGTTAAAAAAGAATAAGAAAAATTCTTAATTCTAATTTTCTGATTTGGATTTTTTTAGAATTTCTTTGAATTTTTCTGGATCATCTACTAACTTTGAAATCATATCAAGAACTTGTTTTTTATCATCAACTTGTTGAGACTTTAATCTTTGAATCTCTAATTCACTTCGTTTTAAATCGGAAATTTCTTTTTCTTGGTTTTCAATGATTAGTTTTTGTCTATGCTCTGGCAAAATTGTTAATTCTGATTCTAAATCAGAGTAAAGTTTGGCTAGTTGGCTGGGCTCATATTCGTAGTAAGTTTTCATGTAGGGATTATGACCTAACAATGCTCCCGAAACTTGAACGCCTAATTTTCTCTCAGCCCTTGTGGCAAAGAATTTCCTAAACTTATGAAGCGTAATTTTGTGCTTAAGCCCTGAGGATTCCATTTCAGTCAAGCCTACTTTTTTTCGTAATCTCGTGAAATAGGTTTCCTCTGTTAGTTCTGCACGTCTTACGCCATTGGAATCGGTAAATACTAAATCATCATCTTCTAACTTTGCCAGAATAGGAATTAGTTTTAGTTTTGCTTCTTTTGAAATGAAAGAATATCTGGCTTGTCTTGTCTTTGTGATTTGGGCAGGTAAGAATATTTTAGCAGGATCAGACTTCATTTCAAAATTTCGTTTTCGTAATTGTAAAGATTCACCAATTCTAATTCCAGAAGAAACCAGAGTGAGATACAGAGCAGATCTTTTCTCATCTGCGTTACTCACTAAAATATTAATTTCGTCTCTGGTAATTGGCTGAGGTAATTCCTTTAGTGTTTTTGGTAGAGATACAAAGTGCTTTAACAAATCATTGTCGATTAAGATTTCATTGTATCTCAGAAATTGGATAATTTCAGAAAGATAACTTCTAATTGTAATAGGCGATAAATTGGCTTTCTTTTTTGGCGTATACTCGGAGAGCCATTGAACAAAATTGTCTAAAAACAGGTATAGTTTTTTATTGCCTGTTCCTTCTCGATATGCTTTTTGAATATCTAACTTTAATTTTGCAATAACTCCCAAAGATCTTTTCTTGTAGGACTCTTGACAGAACCTTTCAAACATTGTAAAACTAACATCAACATGAGCTAGCATTCCCTCTGATCTGGAACGTCGCCAGATATTTTGTCTAAACTGTTCTTGAATTTTAGAAAAACCCATAGATGAAATTCGGCTGGATTTCATTTAAAGATGGTTCTTCTACACAAAGATGAGTATAACGATGGTAGCTATTACTCAAATATCCATATATTGTGGGAATCAAGATGTTTGATGTGAGTAATTCTTTTGAAAGACCCAACTGGAATGAATATTTCATGCTACAGGCTGAGTTGGCAAAACTTCGCTCAAATTGTATAACACGACAGGTTGGAGCAGTAATTGTCAGAAACCATAGGCAACTTGCTACAGGCTATAATGGAACACCGCCAGGTATCAAAAACTGCTTTGAAGGGGGCTGTAAAAGATGTAAGCTTAGAATGGAAGGAAAAATTGAATCGGGTGCATCTTTAGACAGGTGTCTGTGTAATCATGCAGAAGCAAACGCCATAATGCACTGTGCAATTTTGGGAATCGAAGCTGGTGCTGAGGGCGCCGTGTTGTATACAACTTTTGTTCCTTGTTTAGAATGCACAAAAATGGCAATAACCATTGGAATAAAGAAATTCTTTTGTCTTGATTCTTATCCAGAAACAGATTATGGTTTGCTAAAAGAGGCTGGAGTAGAGGTTGTTCAACTAGATAGATCAAAAATTCAACATTGGGCAAATGAATTAGTTCAGAATTACGATAAAAAGTGATTTCATGCAAACACAAAGCGAAAACACTGAACGAATAAAATCAATGTCACCATCATTACTTGTTTCAGCTACATACAATAATCGAAAAAAAGCAGCAATTTTAAAATTTTATGAACCAAAATCACAAAAAATTATTCTTTGGGAAGATGAAACAAACCATAAACCATATTGTTATTCGAAATTAAATCCAGAAGAATTAGATTTCCTTAATGAAAGATCTGATGTAATAAAAATTGAATCAGTCAAACGTTATGACATGTTAAATGATCAAGAAATTAATGTTTCAAAAATAATTGTTGAGGATCCATTAGCAATTGGTGGAACAGCTACTGACAAAAGCATCAGAAATATAATTGAGACATGGGAATCTGATATCAAATACTATGAGAACTATCTTTATGATAGAGCATTTATTGTTGGAAAATATTACAAAATCGAAGATGGAAAAATCAAACCTCATGATTTAGAAATTTCTGATGAAGTAAGACTATCATTAAAGAGTCTTCTTTGGGACAAAATTTCAAAAGAAACAATGGTTGATTCAAAACAATTTGAAGAATACATTTCCGAATGGGCCAATCTTCTAAATCAACCAATTCCGAAAATCAAACGAGTTAGTTTTGATATCGAAGTAGAATCAGAAATTAGTAGAATTCCAGACCCCAAAGTTGCAGAAAAAAGAGTTACGGCAATTAGTTTTGCAGCATCTGATGGTCTAAAGCAGGTTTTTGTGCTAAAACGAGCAGGCATAGATGAAGGCACAAACGAATTGGATTCAGAGGTCAAGGTCGTGTTTTATGATGAGGGAAAAGAAAAGGACATGATTTTTGATGCCTTCAAAATAATTTCCAGTTATCCTTTTGTAATAACATACAACGGCGATGAGTTTGATATGCCTTACTTGTATAATCGTGCAGAAAGATTAGGAATCAAAAATTCTGAAAATCCATTATACATGATGAGAGATTCCGCAACTTTGAAAGAAGGAGTTCATTTAGATCTCTATAGAACATTATCAAATCGTAGTTTTCAAATCTATGCTTTTAGCCACAAATACACAAATTTTTCGTTAAACAGTGTATCAAAAGCACTTCTTAATGAAGAAAAAATCGATTATGGGATAGAGCTTGATCAGCTAAGTCTCTATCAAACAGCCAATTACTGTTTTAATGATTCACGACTTACTTACAAACTTACAAGCTTCAACAACGATGTTTTGATGAATCTACTAGTGATTATTGCAAGAATAGCAAGAATGCCAATTGATGACATTGCAAGAATGGGTGTTTCACAATGGATTCGAAGCATGTTGTATTATGAACACAGACAACGCAATGCACTAATTCCAAGACGTGATGAGATAGAAAGAAAATCATCTGGAGTTGTTACTGATGCCGTAATTAAAAACAAAAAATATCGTGGAGGGCTAGTTGTTGATCCTGTTGAAGGAATTCACTTTGATGTTACAGTAATGGATTTTGCAAGTCTGTATCCCAGCATAATCAAGGTTAGAAATATTTCATATGAAACTGTGAGATGTCCGCATGATGAATGCAAGAAAAACACTATTCCACAATCAAGTCATTGGGTTTGTACTAGAAAAAATGGTATGACATCTCTTTTGATTGGCTCTCTTCGAGATTTAAGAGTAAATTACTACAAAAGTCTGTCAAAAAGTGAAACATTAACTGAAGAGCAAAGACAGCAGTACACAGTTGTTAGCCAAGCGCTAAAGGTAATTCTAAACGCAAGCTATGGCGTTATGGGAGCAGAGATATTTCCTCTCTATTTTCTGCCTGCAGCAGATGCAACTACTGCAATAGGCAGACACATAATTTTAGAAACCATCAAAAAATGCGAAGAAGCTGGAATTCAGGTTCTTTATGGAGACACCGATTCATTATTTGTCAAAAATCCAACTTCAGAACAAATTAAAAAAGTAATCGTTGAGGCGAAGAAAAGCTTTGGTGTTGATTTGGAAGTTGATAAAGAATATCGCTATGTAGTACTAAGTACAAGAAAGAAAAACTATCTCGGTGTTACAAAATCAGGTAATGTAGATGTCAAAGGATTAACTGGAAAAAAATCACACACACCTCCTTTTATCAAGACATTATTTTACGAGTTATTGGAAATTTTATCCAAAGTGCAAAATATTGGTGAGTTCGAGAATGCAAAAAAACAAATCAGTGAAAAAATTGCAGAATGGGCAAAAAAAGTTGAAGCAAAGGAAATTCCACTTTCAGATTTGGCATTTAATGTAATGATTAGTAAAGCACCTTCAGAATATGTAAAAACTGTACCACAGCATATTCGTGCAGCTAAGCTTTTGGAATCAGTTAGAGAGATTAAAAAAGGCGACATCATTTCATATGTCAAAATATTAAACAAACCAGGAGTAAAGCCCACAGAAATGGCAAGAAAAGACGAAGTTGATTCAAAAAAATACATGGAATTTATGGAATCAACGCTTGATCAAATTACCTCATCAATGGATCTTGATTTTGATACAATTCTTGGAAAGCCAAAACAAACAGGATTGGACGAATATTTCTGGAACTAGGTAAAGAAAAATGGCATTAGATGAAATTTCAATAACTATCTTAGGAATTGCTGCAAGCGTTTTGATTTTGTCTGGATGGGTTCCGCAAATTGTAAAAGGATACAAAACAAAAAAGCTAGATGATGTTTCAAAATATTTGATGTCACTAGTAGCAATTGGTGCCTTTTTGTGGATGCTATATGGTTTTGAAAAAAATGACATGATCATTATTGGAGTAAATGTTGCTGCAATTTGTCTTACAATGACAGTTTTAGCCATGAAAATCAGATACAAAAAACATAATCTAAACCAAAAATAAGAACAATCAAATAATAAATAGCAGGCTCGGATTTTTCATGGGGGGTAAGGATGTTGTTTATCATAAATTGTAAAAATTACGAAGAGGTTTCAGGTTCTCAGATTTTTAAATTCATTAAAATAGCTGAAAAAATTTCAAAAAAATACAAAGTAAAAATTGCTATTGCTCCACCTCAACATCTTTTAGGTCAAGTGGCAGATAGTAAAATTCCAATATTTGCACAGCACTTAGATGATGCAAATGTCGGAAGCACTACAGGTTTTATGATTCCAGAACTTGTAAAAAAATCAAAGATTCGTGGTTCTTTGATTAATCACAGTGAACATAGAATTTCAAGTAAAGAAATTTCTACTCTAGTGTCAAAATTAAAAAAATTAAAAATGATTTCTGTTGTTTGTGTAAAAAATGTTGTAGAGGCAAAAAAATATGCTAAATTAAATCCTGATTATATCGCAATAGAACCACCTGAACTAATAGGTTCTGGTCGTGCTGTTTCAAAAGAAAGGCCAGCTCTGATTACAAATGCAGTCAAGGCGGTGCAAAGCTCAAAACGAAAAACAAAACTACTTTGTGGTGCAGGAATTGTTTCTGGAGCTGATGTTGAAAAGGCAATTGAGCTTGGCTCAAAAGGAATTCTTGTAGCAAGTGGAATTATCAAGGCAAAAAATTGGAACAAGATAATTGAAGAGTTTGTCAAGGCAATGCTTTAAAACACCCTATTTTTGATTTGAATATCTAGGAAATCAAAATGAAACCAGTTTACTTTTTTGATGAAGGAGATGGGAAGAACAAGAAGCTGCTAGGAGGAAAGGGTGCTGGTCTTTGTGAAATGACCAGATTGAA
>DRGT01000169.1 GCA_011055585.1 Candidatus Nitrosopumilus sp.
ATTCTGAGCCTAGAGGCTGATCTTTCTTAAAATCAACTAAAGCCTGATAGTCAAATGGTGCATGAGCAGGAACCGACATTACAAGACCAGTTCCAGTGTGTGATTCTACAAAACTAGCTTCGAGCATCAGAATCTTTTCGTTTCTATGTGGTACAGTTACTTCCTTTCCAACTAGATCAGAACCTGAAATCTCACCATCATAGCTAATCTTTCTATCCAAAAACTCTAGCTTGCGTGCACATTCCTCACTAACAATCCATTTTTCTCCATCAACTGTTATCTTTTTGTAATTTGTTTGTGGATTAACCCACAGATTTGTTACACCAAACAAGGTTTCTGGTCGTAGTGTTGCAGTTGGTATGATGTAATCATCAAACTTGAACTTGATCAAGATGTATTCTGTAAAGTCTGGCTCGACATCTCCCATTGTATCATGTTGTGATACAGGATTTTGGTCTTTAGGACACCATCCAACAGGGTGAGACCCTTGCATGATTAGATTTTTTTCCTTCAGCGTGTTGATTTGCCACTCAATAAACTTTTGATAGACAGGATCAATTGTTGTGAATTCACGACGCCAATCAATAGAGTAACCCATCTCAACCATTCCAGCCTTAATCTCTTCATGAAAATAGTCTGCAATCTTTATTGGTTCAACAAAGGTTTTGATTGCATCTTCAGGAACATGATAGATGTTTTTTAGTCCATCAATGATTTCCGCGTCTCCAGCCTCAACTCGTTTTGCCATTCCAAGAATTGGCGTTCCAGTATAGTGAAATCCCATTGGAAACAAAACATTGTATCCTTTCATTCTATAGTATCTTGCATGAACATCAGCTAGTGTGTATGTTCTTCCATGACCGATGTGTTGTGGCGAGTTTGGATAAGGATACGCTACCGTGATGAATTTTTTTTCCTTTTCATTAGGATTTGCCTCAAAGTCTTTTCCCTCATTCCATTTTTTTCTCCACTTTGTTTCAATATCTAACCAGTTTACCATTCAAAAACACTATTCCAAAACCATTGATTTTGCTTTGTTGATCGCCTCTTCTTTTTTAGACTTGTCCTTTCCTCCACCTTGAGCAAATCTTGAATTTCCTCCACCAGAGCCACCAAGTATTTGGGAGATAGCTTTTGCAATATCTTCAGCCTTTTTCTGCTTTGATACCCCTTCTCCTGCGTGAATTATCGCCCTAACTGTGCCTTTTTCTTCAAAAATTCCACAATATACTGCTCCAGGGTTTTGTTTGACGAGTTTTTCTCCAAAATTAACGTGAAAATATTCATCATACTCATCACTTGTAGTAGAATAAAATTTTCCAGCGGAAACTAGAATCTCATCCACTTTACCATTACTAGTTTGAGAAATTTGCTCAAGCAAGGCTGGAATCTTTTCTCTAGCTTCTGTTTTTCTTTGATCTCTTAGCTTATCTCTTTCCTCTTTTGCAACAAGATCTGCTGATTGTTTTTCCAAATCAGCTGCATGTTGTTTAACATATTCTTGCGCTGAATCTCCAGCTACAAACTCTAACCTTACTACACCATCCTGAATTCTTTTTGTTCTTGTAATTTTGATCAATTCAACATCTTTTGTACTTTTTACATGTGTACCACCACAAGCTTCAATATCAAAATCCTCAATTGATACAATTCGAACAGATTTTACTGGAACAACTCCACCTTGGTAAATTCTAAATCCATATTTCTGCTCAGCGGTTCCTCTATCAAATTCCTCAATTGTCACAGGAATGTTTTCTTTGACTTTGGCGTTTGACATCTCTTCGATTTTTGCTACCTCATCATCAGTTAATGCAGAGTGATGCGTGATGTCTAGTCTTGCATGGTCAACTTCCTTGAATGCAGAGTGCTGCCAAACCCA
This sequence comes from Candidatus Nitrosopumilus sp., assembly GCA_011055585.1. Next base: position 1,880 of record DRGT01000169.1, read on the forward strand.
TGATCCCAAAACATTCCGAGCAGAAGAGTTTAGAATATGGGTACTGGTGTGGTGTTTTGTAATTCCCTCTCTTCTTTTGGAGTCCACAACACATGAAACGGTCTCTCCCTCTTTTGGAATGCCACCTTGCAGCTCGTGAACAACAATGTCTCCATGCTTGTTTACATCAACCACATTAAATCCAGCAATTATTCCATGGTCTGGCTCTTGCCCTCCACCTCTTGCATAAAATGACGTCTTATCCAGTACTACAAACTTGTCAAATGCTTTGAGAACTTTGGCGTCAAACTCTTTTGGATCATCTCCATAGAATAATAGCTCAGTTTCTGATAGGCCTTCCAATGGAAGCTGCGCTTGTTCCCCTCTTTTTGCAGACTGATGAAGTTCAGATAGTTTAGAGTAAAATGCAGAAGGAATCTCTGAAATTGCATTCATTTCTTTGAGATAATCAGGCGTGACACCATCTGATTCGTATAATCGAATCAAATCATCAACTGAGGGTTCCTGTTTTAGCTTGCTGACAATCTTTCGCATCCTTGATTTTGAATTCTTATATCTTTCTGATTCCAAAGAAATTATTGTCTTGACCTCTTCTCTTGGTTCTTCAAGTTCTGGATAAGTTTCCTTTAGATAATCAATTTGCATGTCAATCATCTCGTTCATGTCCAGTTTTAGTGCAAGTCTATCCATTGTTCCAATAATTCTTCTTAAAATCATTCGAAGATTGTATCCTCCGCCAACATTGCTTGGAAGAGCACCGTCTGAAATTGCAAAGATTAGTGTCCTAATGTGATCAGCAACCAAGTAAATTCCTTCTAGTGGGGAAATAATTCGATTAACTTGATCTTCAGTTAGCACTACATCATTGATTGCGTTTTTTCTTGCAACAAAAATGTCATCATAACTCCCAGTATTTTTTGCAATTGCCGTAAAGTACTTCGTTAACAAAGCAGAGTCTGCATCAATTCCAACCTTTTGCATCAAATGATTTGTGATTGGACCAAAGCAGCAATCATACGCAGTTGGCGTTCCCATTGTAATCCAGGCAAATCTTTCAAGGCCTGCTCCCATGTCTATTACTTTTTGCTCCAATTCTGAATGCTTGCCAAGCTCACCTTGAAATTCCGTAAACACGGCATTTCCCAATTCCACTCCTTTAACAAAAAACTCTAAAGAAGAACCAAATGAACCGCCTCCTTCCCACACATCCTCAACAAACACAACTTCGTTTTTTTCAATTCCAAACTGTTCTGTTAACAATCTGTAATCCAAATCAACACATTCATCTTTCCAATATCCTTGAGAATTTGGAATGCTGTGCTGCCCAATCATGCAAAAGCTAGAAAAGTGTCGTCCTGTAACTCCAACATTTTCTAAATCCTTGAATCGAAGACATGTTTGCGGTACAACCAAGGGATTGGATGGAAACTCAAACACTACTTTGGAGCCCATCACTCTTTGAAAATCAACAATTGATGCAATTGTAAAATACAAATCATCACGCCATCTACACACAACTGGGTAACGATTAACAGATGCGTGTCCATTTTTTACAAAAAATGATTCTACCTCCTTCCATGCTTGGGTATAATCAAATCTTTTCGAAGTAGGAGGATTTCCAATAAATGAATAAGTGTCATCTGAATGCTCAGGACAATTATTTCTGTTCGAATCCATTGTCCAATAATATCTGCTACACCTTGAACAAGATTTTCGCTCAAAGCCTTGCTCTTCAAACAATTTTACTTTGTAGTATCTATCTGGTTCGGCTGAAAATTTTTTCAAAATTTCATTCTTGTCCATATTGATGAGACTCCATTAGACCGATATTAAGAATTGCCGATTAAGATCAATTAAATACAATACTAGATGACGGTATTTCGTGTTCGACAAAAAACCCGAAATGAAAGAAGGCACCCTTGTATTTGCAACAAAACCAAATGGCGATTTTAACAACATTATTTTTGGCGTTGTCACAGGAGTCGATGGAAATAAGATTGGCGTTAATGGTTTAGAAATAAATCCTGTTGGTTTGAAAAATAAAGTTGAACAAGGCAAAGCTGGTCCTCGTTCGATTGAAATTTTAAAAAATCCTACTCCTGAAAATTGTATTTTTACTCTAATCTACAGAGTTGAACAAGATAATTTTACTGATGTATTTGATGTGAAAAAAGACAATGTTCAAATGATTCCTCCAAAGGTTTACGCAGTTTTAGATGGATGGATTAGAGAAGAAATTCCAGAACTAGTCAACAATGTTCTTTCACTTCCATCTGGCTCTGAGCAAGATGAGGCAAAAAGAAAACTAAAGTACAGAATGGACACTCTAATAGATAAGAATCTAAAAAGGAATCTATATTCAGTTTGCCGAAGTCTGAAAATTCTAATTTGAACTAAATTTCTGGAATTTTCTGCATAGTTTTATATTAAGCCCAAAGCGAATTTTCGATACAATGGAATACGTCTATGCCGCTTTGCTTTTACACAAGCTTCAGAAAGAAGTCAACGAAGCAAACGTAAGTTCTGTAGTAAAAGCATCAGGAGCAGAGGTTAACGAAGCACAAGTAAAGGCTTTGGTAGCAGCATTGTCTGACGTAAACATTGAAGATGCAATAAAGGCAGCACCAGTTGCAGTCGCAGCAGCCGCTCCAGCAGCAGCCGAAGCACCAGCAGGTGGAGAAGCAAAAGAAGAGAAGAAAGAGAAAAAGGCTGATGACGGCAAGTCAGAAGAGCAAGCAATGGAAGGTCTTTCTTCATTATTTGGATAAGAAATCCATTATTTTACCAAAACCAAAATTGATCTCAACTTACCTCAATGTTAATTAGCATTCGTAATGTCCCAAAAGTAATTTGGTAGACTTTTCAGTTCCAGCTGATGTTTTCATTTACATTTTAGATCTTTTTGGTACAATGGCGTTTGCAGTTACTGGAGCATTCAAGGCAATTGAGCACAAGTCTGATATTGTTGGCATAATCATTCTAGCTACAATCACTGGAGTTGCGGGAGGAACAATTCGAGATATCGTTCTAGGAGAGTTTCCAACAAATTCTATTTCTGATCCAGCTTATGTCATAATTACAGTAGCTACAGCAGTTGTAATCTTCTTTTTGTATTCTCATCTCAAAAAACATTGGAATGTGTTTTTGAAATTTGATGCCATTGGACTTGGCGTATTTACAATAATTGGTGCAACATTTGCATTCAATATTTTTGGACTAAACTATCTAGCTATGGTACTAGCTGGAGTGCTTACAGCTATAGGTGGAGGAATTCTTCGTGATGTTTTTGTTAATCAGGTCCCAATTGTTTTCATTAAAGAGATGTATGCTTCAGCAAGTTTTGTTGGCGTCACAATTTTTTATCTTCTCTTATTGGCAGGGATAGAATTGTATGCTGCAACCATTGCAGGAATAATCATAACCACAGGTCTCAGACTAATTACAATGAAATACAACTGGAACTTGCCAAAAGTTAAAGGAGATTTTAACTAAATCTCGAAATTTGGTACTTTTTTGATATTTTTAGGACTGAAAAAGTTGTTGTCTTTTTCGAGCTCACAAATTGTTTAAATGAAATAAATGAAATAAAATCAGTGAAAAAAATACTTCATATTTCTACAATTGCTGTGCTCGCTTTTTTACTAACAATTTCAACAATATCCGCTCAGGCATCAACACATGATATCAAGGTTTTACGAAACGTTGAAGTGCCTGGAACTGATGAAACATTTGATATTACATATCAGGTGCAGCGAAAACTAGTTGAGGCCGATGTAGAAATACTCCGAAAAAGCATCACGTTTACCTTTGTAGGAAAGATTTCTAGTGACAAATTTTTGGTCATTCTACCTCATGAGCTTATTCAAGGTCCTTTTTCAGTTTGGTCTGACAAAACCCAAATCACAACTTTTGATACACAAACTACTGAACAGAACTCAATTTTGTCAATACCAATGTTTTTTGAAACCGAGCAAGTGATTATTGTTGGAACCAAAATAGCTGGCACTTTTAATCCAAAAGCCCATCTTCTAATGAATTATGTTTCTGGCACAATAGAAAAAGTGGTTTACGTGATTGGTGATACAATAAAAATATCTGGAAAGGTGTCAAATCCTAGAAACCTGAGTTTTGTAACCTTGTCTGTTCTTGGACCAGACGGCAACACAATAACTTCAAATGACTTGGCACTTGATGACGATTTCAAATTCATTTCATCAATACCTACAGGAGGATTGCTTTGGTCATCTTTAGGAGAATACACAATTAAAGTAACTGGAAAAGACGCTAATACCTTTTCAGCAAAGTTTGATTTTGTTCCCTTTGTCCTTCCTGACTGGGTAAAGACAAATGCTGGTTGGTGGTCAAAAGATCAAATAGATGATTCAACATTTGCTAGTGGGATTCAATATTTGATTAAAGAGGAGATTATTAGAATCCAAGACCGCCAGTCAGAGGGAAGTGATACCGTTACTGAGATTCCATCATGGATTAAAACAAATGCAGGATGGTGGAATGAAGGACTGATTTCTGATTCAGACTTTGTCAAAGGAATAGAATTTTTGATAGAAAACAGAATAATCATAATTTCATAATACGTTATACATGTTGAAATCCAAAAATTCTTTAAATAAAAATAATATTGATAATACTAAATGCCAGAAATTTTACATAGAATTTTCATTGAGGCAGATCCTGAGACAATTTACAAAGCAATTACGACAGAACAAGGACTAAAAAGTTGGTGGACTACGGATGTAAAGGTTGAACCAAAAGAGGGAACCATTTCAAGATTTGGCTTTCCTGGTCATACAACAGTCTTTCATATGCACATTGACAAATTAATTCCAAACAAATCTGTTCAATGGACCTGTCAAGGCGAGGATGATGAGTGGAAAAATACGAAGATTGCCTTTGACATAAAATCACTTGAAAACAATCAGTCCAGTCTAACTTTTAGACATGAAAAATGGAATTCAACTGAAGGATATTTTGCTGATTGTAATACAACTTGGGGACATTTGATGGTACTCTTAAAACAATGTGCTGAAGGAAAAGGTTCTGAACCATATTTTCATGATTAACATTTGATAAAATCTTTCGATTAATCGAATCCTATCAGGCACAGACCGTTTTTTCTAAACCAAAATTCATATTTTAGAGAAACGTGATAATATATTATGAGTGAAACTTGGAGAGAAAGACTAAGCAGAAGAAGACGAGAAATTGGAATTGATGGTCCAGAATATGATTACATACAAAGTTACATCGAGTTTTATTGTTCTGAGGCTGATCGTAGATGCAAAGAAATCGACATGAACAAAACTGTAGATGAGGTAATTGATTCTATGAAAAACGAAGACTTTGATAGATTTACAAGGGCAGTTATTGATTCTGTTCATAAAAAGCAAGGATACGATGGGCAGGCTCCTGCTCAGACGGCTTGATGACATTTAGAAACTGTTTCTGGAATCAACTATAGGACATGGAATTACTCGAGTTAGTTAACATTTGATACGAACTGAATAAAATTATTGATGATCTTTTTCTCTTTTTTACATTTAAGACGTAGCTATAGTAAGCTTCCTGATGGGAAAAAAGTCCTTTTGGTGCAAAATTGGGTTTCATGATATGTGTGCAAAAGGTTGTCAGTGTTCTTGTCACGATCGGCAAAAATTATCTGGTGGATTTTAAGGAGAAAATTTCATTAAAATTACATTTCATACGAACTGTCAAAGATCCAATTTATCTAAAATGAAGTACATATTATTCATATGAGTAAGCCAGCTCAAGAACAAAAAGACATCTTTTCAGTATGTAAAAAAAACGTTGACAAATTTTTCAGCGAAATTGAAAAATCAACACCAAGATATCAACAATCAGTACAAAAACAACAGCAAGATTACCTTAACGCATGGAAAAGCGTAATAAATTCAGCCATCTCTTTGGAGCAAGAATATGCCACCAAAGCAGGTTTTAACGTTGATGTACCCGAAGCAACCCTAAGTGCTATTCGTGAACTTACCCAACAAGCCATCAAAGCATATGAAGCTCAAAATAAGGTTGTAATGGATACAGCTGAGGCAACAAAACAAGCCTTCAATGCATTCAACGAGAATACAAAATCGTTTGCTTCACTGAACAGAAATATAATGGGATTTCTGATGTCATCAATACAACAGAAATCAAAAACCTAATGAAAACCCATTTCTTTACTTTTTTTACATTTGAAATAAACTGTTTAGCAAAATTACTTATTTGATAACAACCTAAATAATCTATGAAAATTTTATTCTTGATTTTTATCATGATTTTAATTTTGATTACAAGTATTACTCAAACTTTTGCTGAAGAAATTTCAGATGCCATAACTAGTCTCTTTAGCTATGATGTCCAAACGGGTGAGTTAGCAATAATGTGGTTGGGAAATCATCAGAAGGGTTCCTTAGAAGGTTACGCTTCAGCAGGTTTTCTCATAAAAACAAGTAATCATGTTATTGTAATAGATCCATCAAGCTTACTTTTAGACGATATTGATTCGCTGGACAAGCTAGATGCAATTTTCATAACTCATGATCATGGAGATCATTTTGATCCTGATACCACCATAGCAATACAAAACAAAACTGGCTCCTTTGTCATTGCAGATCCAACTTCAATGTCAATACTAAGTGGTCAAATACCTGAAGATAAGCTCATCCAAATAGAATCAAATGAGCAAATGACTATTTCTGAAATAACGGTTGATGCATTTGCAGCTGAGCATCCAACCAAAACCCCACTAGTGTATGTAATTGAGTTTGATGGATTTAGAATATTTCATGGTTCTGATTCTGGGTTTGTTGAGGATTTGAAAAACATTGAATCAAGAGTTCATGTAGCACTGGTTCCCACAGGAGATCCTTCTCCTACCGCATCACCACAAGTTGCATTGGAAATGACAAAAGCAACCAATCCATACGTCGTTATTCCAATGCATGGTAATCCTCAACAGATGGAAGAATTTTCTAATCTTGTAATAGGTTCTGATCTAGAAACAATTGTTACAATCCCTTCACAATTAGAGATAATAATTCCATCTCAAGTTGTGCCAGAGTTTGGTTTAACCTCAATTATTGTATTAAGCTCTGGTATAGGGATAGCAATTTACTTTTTAAGGAATAAAAATTTCATTTAGTAAATTACTATTATTTAATACCAAATTTTGTTGTTCAATATGAAAAACATCCACTTTTTCAATTTTACTTTTAACCAAATGGGATGGTAGAAAAAAAGCCAGTTAGTTTGTTGTGGCAAATGGTGTTGATTTTTATCCCGCTTGGAGCGATTTGGGCATTTTATAGAATAAACAAATTACGAAATGGTCTTTTGTTGATACTTTTAGAATTTGGAATAGTTGTTGTCATTTCAATAATTCTTGGCATTACAATTGGACTAATTGGGCTAGAATTAACAGAGTCTGAAGCTTTTTCCATAGGAATTGCAATTGAATATCCAACATATGGAATAATTAATGTCTATTTTGTAAGAAAATGGTCTAAAGAATGGAATGCAAAAATCGTTAAGATTTCAAACTAATTTTAAACAAGTTTAAAGCATAATCAAGACTAAGGTTATTTTTTACAACGTCCATATACTAGTATGGACGAAGATTTGCAACAGGAAATAAAAACACTGCAAAACGAGATAGTGAAAGAAGAAAACAAAATAATTGATTATCCGAATAATGACGATAGTAAATCCATGAAAAAAAGCATCGCTACGATTCATTCAGATTTAAAATATCTTAGCATCATTGCAAATGGTGCACCAATAGATGCAAAACAGAATATGAAGATAAGAGAATTTTTGCGCATACATTTAGAAAATCTTTGGAGAATGCGAATTCCTGTATGATAATGCCTTAATATGGAAGGTTCAAGATTTACTTAAAAAAGAAAGCAAAAACCTTCTTCAACCCTGATACCTCTCTATCTGAATTCATAGATATGGTTGGCGTCGGTTTCTCTACAAAAATTCCCTGTGGTCTATACAATAACACCGCGAGCAAAATTATTCCAAGCAACAAAAAGTCAAGCCAAACAACATCAAATGGAACAAAACCTTGCAATGAATCCTTGAAAAAAATGATAAACTTACGTAGTGTCACAAATAGTAGTGTACCAATTATCACGCCTTTATTGTTTGCCAACCCTCCAATGAGGATCATAAGAAATGGCCAAAACGTCCAGCTAGCTCTATCGTACGCAAATGCAATAGTCCCGCCAACATAAAATGCGTATAAAGCTCCTCCAATTGCTGCAAGAGCAGCAGAAACCATGATTATTTTAATTCTAATCTGAGTAGAGTTTTTCCCAAGAGATTCAGCAGCTACTTCATTATCTCGAACAGCTCGAAGCATTCTACCAAGTGGAGATCTAATCAGTTTTTCACTGTACAGGTACACAACTATTGCAATTAGAATTAGTCCAACCGTAGCTATTGGGAATCGAAGTTCATTTGGAAGAAAAGCTAATGGGTCTGGTACTTGAACTCCAAGTGTTCCACCAACTAATGGCTTAAAATTATTTCCAATTATTCTGATACTTTCACCAAAAGCTAACAATGTAATTGCTAAATAGTCTCCTCGTAGTCGTATGGCAGGATATGATGTGAGTAACCCTAGTCCTCCACCAACTCCCGCAGCAATACCTAATGTCAAAAAGAAAACTGCAAAACCTATTCCTGTATTGTCAACTAACCAGACATTAATCTGCGATACAATGGCTAGATTATTTTCAATATAATCTCCCTCTATTCCAGCAATATTTGCAAAAATTCTACCTGGAATTGATGCTGCAACAAATGCTCCAGCACCCACTGCTAAGACTTTTCCAAAGTTTGGAATTCCAGTATATCCGAATTCCAGATTCAAGCTAAGATTGACTATAACATAGATTGCGAAGATTGCAAGCAAGTCTACCAAAAAGATTGTTTCAGCTTCTAGAACCATGTCTCCTCAACTTTGACCAGTTTATGCCAGCTAATCCGCGCGGTGCCAACAATAATGTTACAACAATGAACACAAGTGGAATAAGTGGTCTATATGCAATTAACCAAGAACCAATCTCTCCTGCTAAAAATCGAGTTCCTAAAACCTCAGTAAGTCCAACAAGTAAACCTCCAGCGATTGCACCATAAATGCTAAGAAAACCTCCAACAATACTTGCTGCAAAAATACTTGGTATTAGCTGCGGACCAAGGTTAGGATCCCCTTGAAACCATAATGACATCAAAGCACCAGCTATTCCTGCAAGACCTCCTCCAAACAACCATGACACGCCATAAACTAATTTCACATTAATCCCAACTGTGCCAGACAAGTCAGGGTTTTCAGTTACAGCTCTCATTGCAATACCAAATTTTGTTTTCCTTAACATAATGTGCAGCGTTATAGCTAAAATAATAACAACAGCAGGTGCTACAAAGACAATCAACGGTAACCCCATAAACTCTGCATCGTAGCTGCGTAGTGTAAATTCTCTAGATGTAACTTTGAATGTCTTTACAATATAATCTGCAGTAATGTTTAGTACTGCAATCATAATCAAATCAAATGCTAACGTAGCAACCATTTGAATTGCTTGTGATGCACCTTTGCGAATCAACGGTTTTAAAATAAAAGTATACAGTGCAACAGCCACTACTCCAGATATTGCAAATGCAATTGGAATAGCAAAGTAAGGACTAGTCTCCCAGACTCGAGAAGTAATTAATGCAATATACACACCAATTGTTGCAAATGATGCGTGAGCAAAGTTTGGAACTCTAGTTGTAAGATAGGTAAGCGTAAGACCAATACTGAGAAGAGCTAAAAGACTCGCAAAAATAACCGCATCAGAAAATATAGGATCAATGGCCAAATCAGTCATTTTTCAATACAGAAAACCCTTAATTTCTTTACGCCTTTGTGCTTTTGATGAGTATTCTATCGATTCATGGAGTTAGCAAACAATTTGGTAGTTTTACGGTCTTGGACGGGGTGGATATGGAACTAGAAAAAGGTAAACTGTACGAGCTAATTGGTCCTAATGGAAGTGGGAAGACAACTCTGATCAATGTAGTTTCAGGTCTTCTAAAACCAGATGATGGCAGAATTACTTTTGATGGAAATGATATTACAAAAAAAGGGTTACTTAAAACCTATAAGACTGGTCTAGTTAGAACTTTTCAGCTACCGCAACCATTTACAAAACTTACAACCATGGAGAATTTTTTGATATCAAGCAGTGGGAATTCAGGAGAATCATTTCTTTTGGCTCCATTAAAATCACGATGGTCAAAAGATGAGAAAAGAATCATGGAAGATTCACTTGAGATGCTTGATATGGTTAACCTTCTGCAACAAAAGGATATAGAAAGTCAGAATCTTAGTGGCGGGCAGTTAAAGCTACTCGAATTAGGAAGGGCAATGATGTCTGGAGCTAAAATGATTTTGATGGATGAACCAATTGCTGGAGTAAATCCAACTTTGGCGCATGACATATTTGATAAAATTCACAAGATTTGCAACAAACAAAAAATTACTTTTCTAATTGTTGAGCATAGGTTAGACATTGCACTGCAATATGCAGATCATGTCTTTGCAATGAACAGGGGAAAAATAATTGCAGAAGGAAACTCTGATGACATCATTAAACACCCCAAGGTAATTGAATCATATTTGGGGAAATGAGTTGTCACAAAAAAGTATCAGCACTAAATCAATAATCCATGTAGATTCACTAAATTCTGGATATGCAAACAGTCATGTGCTTTTTGGGGTAGATTTTGAGGCAAAAGAAAAAGAAATCACAGTAATAGTTGGACCAAACGGAAGTGGAAAAAGCACCTTGCTCAAAAGCATTTTTGGACTGTGTACTGTCTATTCAGGAAAGATAACTTTTGGTGGCATTACAATCACAGGACTTGCACCACACCAAGTAGCAAGAAAAAAAATTGCATACTTGCCACAAATAAATAATGTCTTTTCTAATCTTACAATAAAGGAGAATCTTTCTATGGCTAGCTATACTTTAGATTCGAAACAAATTTCTCAGAGACTGCCTGAAATATTTGAAACATTTCCTATTTTGAAAAAATTTGAAAAGAAAAAAGCTGATACTCTAAGTGGTGGAGAAAGACAAATGCTTGCTATGGGTATGGCACTCATAAGACAACCCAAGGTAATGCTCTTTGATGAACCAACTGCAAGCCTTTCACCAAAGTTAGCAGACGAGGTTTTATCCAAAATTAAACAGATACGAGATGAATTTGGAATTACTGTAATTTTAGTAGAGCAAAACGTCAAAAGAGCACTAAATCTAGGTGATTTTGTTTATCTTTTTGCCAACGGAAAACATGTATTCAAAGGAAAACCCGATGATCTATTGGCACATCCAGAACTAAGTAAGCTATACTTGGGAATTAGCTAAATTAGTGATATCGAATCAGTGGCTGAGGTATATTGTCCTAACAGCACCCACTCTCCACCCCTGATTCCCCAGACTTCATAATTTGCCTGTGCCAAATCTCCTGCCTCATTGAGTATTGTTGGGCCTATTGCGCCATAGTAATGCCCTGCAACATCTGAAAATACTGATTTTATTTTAGATACATCGGTACTTTGAGTTTCTAATATTGATAGTCCTACAACCCATACGACATCATATGATGGGTGGACAAATGTGCTTGGAGTACGTCCGAGCTGCTCTATTAAATGGGCCTGTACTCGTTCATAAATCGGATTTTTAGTTGCTGCAACGTGAACTGTAGTGAATTGTACACTAGTTGAAAACTCTAACCCAATCGGATCATCAATTAGCTTGTATTCTTTGGTATTAGACCCTGGTCCAAACCATCTTACGTCATCTAAAACTTCATGCTGTGATGCTGACTGAGTAAATTGTAAAATTTCGACAAATCCTAAAAATAAGACAGCTACCTTGTCTGCCCCATACTCATCTACATACCCTCGTACTTTTTCAGCAAGTAATGATGTCGATGCAGAAAATTCTGGAGACTCTGGATTGTATCTAATCCCTTCATCTGTTATTCCACCACGCTCAACAAATGAGCCAGTAGTGGCATCACTTATTCCATCACCCCAAGTATCTGCTCTCCAGACAGGAACGATTACTTCAATTCCTTCATGTTGTATTAGCTTTGCAAGTGCAGTGCCTTGATTAGAGTCATCTGGAACTAAACGGTATACATTGTCATTTTTAATGGCCAAAGCTGGAGCAGATGAACAACAACTAACTAGCAACATGTTGTTTGATTCTGCATATCCTTTGATGTTTCTAATATTAGAACTAGTTTCAAGACCAACTATAATACTAATTCCTTTTGCATTAAGTGAGGTAAGTTTTTCAAGTGCAATAACTGGACTAGTTGCAGAATCTTCTGAAACCATTTTGAGATTCCATCCAGCTCCGAGCTTTTCTAGATGTTTGTTAAAATCAACCACTCCTAGCTTTGAGCCTTCCCAATTCTCTTCTCCATGAGTAGCTAAATCACCTGTAAGTGGAAGAATCAATCCAATCTTTACTTCTCCACTTAGTTGTGGATTCTGTTCCATAGTTTGTGTTGATGTTGTGGTATCTTCTGATGATTCAGGATTTCCAAGTCCAAATCCAATAACAAGACCAATAACAATTCCAATTATGATTCCAATTCCAATAGGTTTTCCACCTTTGCCCGAACTACTCATTTCCTATAGATCCAACAAAACAATTTCTAGATTATAACTTTTTGAAATCATTTTGGGCGTCAACCCTTTAGTATTCACTTACCTAACGTTAAATTATTGGAATTATTAAGTTCCGTACCCTTGCTGGCCTGACAAAATTAGTTCAAAGTCCTCTATTGGGTAATCATAGCAAGATTATGTATCAAATGTAATTTTTTTATTCATTATGTATTGTGATCTTGATTTTACCTCTAAAAACAACATTTCAAAGATAGTCCCTTATGATTCAAAAATGCAAAAAATGTGGAAAAAAACACGAAAACGATGTCAGTAAGTTTTGTTCGCTAGAATGTGCCTATTCCTTTTCTGAGTTCGATGCAGAGACTTATCTGATGCTTAGAATTACGTAAAAAATTCAACCACTATAGTTCGTATCAAATTTTAATTAAAAAAAAGAAAAAAAGATCAGCGTCGTCTTCTCGCTGTTCTTCTTCTACCAGAAGCTTTTCTTGTTGTTCTTCTCCTTGCTGTTCTTCTTCTACCAGAAGCTTTTCTTGTTGTTCTTCTCCTCGTAGTTCTTCCTGCAGATGCACTACGTCTACGTCTTGCTCCTGCTTTTTTTCCTGCTGCAGCTTTTGCTGCTGCATTTCTTTTTCGTGTGCGTGCCGCTTTTCTAGCTGCTGCACTACGTTTTGCTTTTGATGCTGCCATGCATAGAAAACATGTTTAGTACAACAAATATGGTGTAAGTCACGAATAATTGTTCGTTAGTGTAACTTTTTAATGCAAATTTTTCTTCAAAGTGATCTATACTTTGTCTCTGTACCTTTTTCTGTAAACGTCTTTGTATCTTTTCTTTGTTTGTGAATGATCTTCATCTTCATAATCATCATCTTCGTCATCTTCAAACCCTCCTTCAGTTTCAGAAGGGTGCTCTAATGGTTTTTTCTCATCTGGAATTACATCTGGAATCAAATCACCTTGAGAGGTTTCTTCGACATTTTCTGTCTCAATAAGTGTGAGTGTAGATGTTATGTGGTGCAACTTCCTTATCTTATCTATGATTGCTCGTTTTAGTGTTTCTGACTTTTCCGACTCTATTTTGGCAACAATGTCGTATATCCCGTAGGTTCCATGTACTTCCTTGACCCCATTCAAATGATTTAGTTCATCAATTACTGAATTTTCTGAGCCCAAATCACAATTTATCAAAACAAAGGCACTTTCCATATATCTAATACATCATTCTACCAACTAAATTTTTCCCCAAATTTCATAATAGATTTTTAATTACCTTCTTTCCAATTCTGTTCGTTGAAAAGTCAGTTTTTTGTAGAAATAAGTGATTTTGAAAGCTTCGCAAGGTTTGTCTGTGCCCTTAGAGAAAATCCCCTAAGAGTATACTCTCATGACTTTAAGGGGGAAAAGGTCTTTTCAAGTAGAATTGTTCTTTCTAATTCATTACTTTCATTTTATACAAAAGCTCCAAAGTTGGGAAGATATATCTCATATTCGGCAAAAGGCGGTAGGGAAGAATGTGTTGTTGCAAATTCCACAAAAGCCATTTCTAAATACGCCCCTATTATTCATCTTAGCTCCATTCCCAAAATTTTTGTAATAGATCCAAAAAAAATTAGTGACAAATTCAAGACAATCCAAGTTGAAGATTTGGGTAGTCTTGCAAGACTAACTTATGATCCTGAATTTCCAGAAGAACAAGATTTGACACTTTACTCTTTTCCACATAAGAAAAAATGGATTATTGGTTACATTACCAAGCTTGATTTAGAAGAAATAGTTCATTGTTTTAATTACATGTCACTTGAGAATGAACCAACTAAACCATTTTTGCAATATTCTCTATCAGAACAAAAGACCCCAGTTTTTACAGACAAGTTTCAGCACGGTTATTCTTATCTACCAGTAATAAAACTAAAATCAAGTCATCCAATTTTTGGTTTAGTGTGATGGACAAAATTTGCTGGGCAAACACCAATAATTTTGATGATTCTGATTTTGTAATTGTTGGTGTTCCAGACGAGTCACAATCACATGCACTAAGACAAGGTACTGAAGATGCACCTAATCGAATCAGAGAAATTTCACAAAAACGAGATTCTTATTCCAGGGATGGCAAGACTTCGCTTGGTTTACCATATTCCTATTCAACTCATGCAAATGTTTACGATTATGGCAACATAGATAGAGTTCAGATTGACGAGGTTTATGACCAGATCCTTTCCAAATCAAAAATCCCAATAACAATAGGGGGTGACCATTCAATTACACGTCATATACTGAAAGCCTTATCAAATAACATAGGTAAATTTTCTCTAGTTTACTTTGATGCTCATCCAGATTTTGTTAGTTCAACGACGAATTACTATGGATCAGTGTTTTACGATGTATTACCACAAATTCATGTAGATTCTAGTATCCAAATTGGAATTAGAACACCAGAAAAAGAAGAGCTTGATAATATTAGAAAATATAACCTCAAAGTGATTACTCCATTTGATATTGCAGAAAAGGGTGTTGCAGAGATATCAGAATCAATCTTGAACACAATTGGAGAAAAGGTATACGTTTCATTTGATATGGATTGTATTGATCCATCTTATGCACCAGGCGTTTCAGTACCAGTTCCCATGGGTTTAAACAATGTTGATGCGACTTATCTTCTAAAAAAGATAGCAAAACAAGGAATCGTAGGAATGGATATAATGGAAGTTTGTCCAAGTTATGATGTAAAGGATAGAACGTCACATTTAGCTTCAAGGATGATTTCAGAAGTGATATTTGCTACTGATTTAAAATAGAATTGTTGAGTAATTTGTCTGTGTTTGAAAATGAATACACATGGGGAAAAGCAGTAGCCAACAATACAGTTTCAGAATTTGATGATAAATATGAAAAGAGTTTTGCAGAAGTTAAAACAGATTTGGGTAAAGAATATCCAATAATAATCAATGGAAAAGAAGTTTTTTTAGACAACAAATTTGATGTAAAATCTCCATCAGATACCAGAATAATTGTTGCCAAGTTTCCACAAGCTACAAAAGATGATGCAATAGATGCTATACAAAGTGCAAAAAATGCATTTTCTGAATGGAGTTCAACTCCATTCAAACAGAGAGCACAGATTTTCAAAGATTGTGCCAATCTTTTCTCAAAACAAAAGTTTCGTCTAGCTGCAATTATGTCGCTGGAAAATGGAAAAAATAGGGTTGAAGGGATGGGGGATGTTGATGAAGCCATTGATTTTATGAGATTTTATGCCTACCAACTAGAGAGTAATGAAGGCTTTGAGAAGGAAACTCCACATCCAAATCCAAAAGAAAAAACAAGAACTGTACTAAAACCATATGGCGTGTGGGGAATTATTGCTCCGTTTAATTTTCCATCTGCTATTGCAATAGGAATGACAACTGGTGCTCTCGTCACAGGAAATACAGCTGTTCTAAAACCTGCAAGCGATACACCACTTTCATCTTTTAAATTTGCTGAAGCGATTTACAAAAATCTGCCGTCTGGTGCAATTAATTTTGTTACAGGACCTGGCAGCATTGTCGGTAAAACCTTGATTGAAAATCCACTTGTTAGTGGAATTGCATTTACTGGTTCTAAGGAAGTCGGCATGTCAGGATTTCAAAAATTTACAGAAAAACGTGTAAAACCATTCATCTCAGAAATGGGAGGTAAAAATCCCGTAATAGTGACAGAAAATGCGAATTTAGAAAAGGCTGCAGAAGGAGTAATGAGAGCAGCATTTGGATATGGAGGACAAAAATGCAGTGCTTGTTCTAGAGTTTATGTACAAAAAAATATTGCTGATGAATTTATCAAAAAACTTTCAGAAAAAACAGATTCCCTAAAAATTGGTTTGCCCTGGAAAAAAGAGGTCTTCTTAGGACCCGTGATTAACAAAGCTGCCAAAGAAAAATTCCAATCTGTTATTGATTTGGCAAAAAAGGATGGACAGATTCTCAGAGGAGGTTCTGTATTGCAGGACGGGGATTTTGAACATGGTTACTATATTGAGCCAACAATAATTACAAAACTTCCAAGAGATCACAAGTTAGTCAAAGAAGAACTATTTTTGCCAATTTTGTGTGTAGATGAATTTGAAACATATGATGAAGCTATACAGTTAGCAAATGATACCGAGTATGGTTTGACAGCTGGAGTCTTCAGTGAGAATAAAGAAGAGCTTGAAAAATTCTTTAACGAAATTCAAGCTGGTACAGTTTACGCAAATAGGGCATCAAGTGCCACAACTGCAGCTTTGGTACAAAGCCAACCTTTTGTTGGATGGAAGGATTCTGGAATATCAAGTAGGGGTGCTGGTGGAGAGCGGTACCTTCAACAGTTTTTGCGAACCCAAACTCAAACTCGATGTGACTGAATAAAGGAACTTCCTAGCAACAAAATGTTTCGTTTTCTCTCTTTTAGTCTACGAATTGAATAAGCAAGCCAATTGGTTCCATATGGGATGTAATCAGAAACAACAAAGTGTTTTTTCAAAAGTTTTGGTTTTATCTCATCTCTGATTCCTTTAAGCATTTGAAATTCAAATTTTCTTTCATATTTTTTTGATAACTTCATTGCATGTTCTATCATGCTAACATCATGAGTGGCTATGCCAAACTCGTTGCCTTTTTTGAAAAGTAACCTCATGAGTTTTAGAAAATTTTTATCAACATCATTTTTTGATCTGTATGAAATTGTTGCTTTTTCTTTGTATGCTCCTTTTACAAGTCTGATTTTAGCCCCATGTGATAATAAATCAATCATGTCATTTTTTGTTCTCTTTAGATTAGCTTGTAGGGCAATACCAAGTCTTTCATATCTAGCAAATAGATCATAGTATATTCCAATTGTTTCATCTGTGTGATCAGATGATTCCATATCAATCCAAACAAATGTATGGGATTCTGCGGCCCTCTTGATTATTTTCTGCAAGTTTTGTAGGCAAACATCTTTGCTCACTGAAAGTCCTATCTGAGTTGGTTTTATAGAAATTCCACCACGAACATTCCATTTTTTAAATGACGATACAATTTTTTGATAGTCTTTTACAGTTTCTCTTATCGCCGCATTGGATGTTAGATATTCTCCTAATTTGTTTATTATTGCATGTCTTCCATTTTTGTAAGCAAATTTGGCAGAATTAAGTGCGTCAGATATTGTATTTCCTGCAATCCATTGATGGGCAAAACGAAAGAGAATTTTTTCCATTAAGAGCATTCCACTGACCATTATTATGCCAATAGTCTCATCACAAAAAACCCTATGGTTTTTCTAAATAATTATGAAAGTAAACTGCTAGAAAAATTTATAGTTAATGTGAATCCTTTCAGACTAGGACTGTTTTTGGATTTAGAAGCGTGATAAACTCTTTGAAGACATTCTTGAAGGCTCGCCACTTTTACTGGCATTGAATTGTTCTATGATTTCATCCTCGCTTAGAGTTGACTCTCCCACCTCAACTATGTTTTTGTTTTCTGGTTCATTCTTTATCTTTTTCTTACTATTCATTTTTGTCTTACTCACAGGTTCTGAATGAACGTCTAAATGATCATATAGTTTTTCCTTAGTCTCAAGAATTTGCCCACAATAATAGCACTCATGACTCAATCTAGACTCACCCCCAATCACTTTTTCATACCCACTTTGCACATGCCAATTTTGCAATTATGGCATACATAATCATCGGCAGGATTTTGACATCCACAACTACATGTACAAGTATAATCATTCATCATTAATCACGTCGAAGGCAGAGTCTTGCTCTTCTTTTCCTTTTCAATAATTTTTTTCAGTCTTTCTTGGAATGTTTGTTCAGCCATGAATGATTTCCGTTTTCATCATATTAGAACCCACCCTTTCAAGGTTTAACAATTGTTGGATTTGCCACAACCTTTCAAACAAATTTTCATAGAATATCTAGGTCTTAACGGATTCTATCTTCTACACTTATGAAATTGAGTAAATAAACTATCATCAAATGTTCTTGTTTTTCCCCCAAATAACGCAAAGTAAATTGTTCTGCCGCAATGTTTGCAGTTATTGCCGTAGTTCATGATTATACAAAGTGATTTTGGAAAGATAAACACAAGGCACACAAAACCTAAAATTTGTTTAGTTTGATCGCTTTTTTCTAAACTTATGCTGGGGTATAGTCTTTAGCTTTTCTAGCTAAGGCTTGAGCTTGTCCCTGACCTTTTTGCAATACCTGCTCTTTGGTTTCATCGGTCAAGAATCCAGATTCTACTGAAACACTTCTTGCAGACTGTGCTGCTTTTGCAAGGATTTGCTCTACGTTTTCAGGAGTAACATACGCTATTTCAATTGAAAGAGAAATTGCTTCTTGGTGTGCTTGTACAAGCTCTTGAGCAAACTGCTCTACATCAATAACCATGTCTTCTTTTGCATAGACTAGACCTTCTTCAAGTGCAGATTCTAAAACAATTCCTGCCTCTACTGGCTTGATATCCATTTTTCCTAAGAGTGCAGCTAACTGCTCTGAGATTACCTCACCTTTTTTTGCAGGAATTGTATCTTTTGTAATCCAAATTGTTCCTTGATCAATTTTTGTTGGAATTTTGGCGTTTTTGAATTCTGTAAGCATTGGACCTGGAGCAATTCCTGTGTTTTTTGCTGGTACCACAACATCAATGCTTGCAATATCGCCACCTCGTGCAGGTAGCATAATCTTGTTTTTTGCAAGCAAAACATTGAGTTTGAATGGTGACATATTAGTAAACATGAAAAGACATTGGCCAGTTAATTTTGAAACTATGTCCTTGATTCCAGGAACATCAACATTTTCAAGAGCCTTTTGTGCAACTTTATCTTTGATGCTAACAAACTCTACATCATCTCTTAGCTTCTTTCGTAGTGGTAGAATTTGTGATGCTCTAACCTTTTCCATTCTTACAAGAGCTAAAACTTTGTATTTTTTTGGCAACTCTTGTAGCTGCTGGTACATCTGTGTCTTTCTTTTTGGATAGCTAGTTCTGTTTTCATGCATCTACTTTTTCACCTGGATTTGCTCTTTGATTATTTTACCCATTGTTGTTTTTACCAAAATTCTTTTGATGTTCCTGTCCCCGTTTGGCAATTTCTTTTCAACAGCACTAATTACTGCATGAGCATTTGCAGCCAAATCTGCATCCTCCATTGTCTCATCGCCAATTTTGCATGATGTTGACAAGGAACTTTTTACTTTGACTCTGATTGATGATCTAAATCTTTCTAAAAATGATCCAATTGGTGCATCAAATGGAACTGGTGTTGGCATTTTTCCTCTTGGACCTAATAGCTGTCCTAAAACTTTACCGACAGCTGGCATTAGTTTAGTGTCTGACAAAAAGAAATCATATTTGTTGATAAATTTACGAGATTCTCGTTTGTTGGCGCCAAGTTTGTCAAGATCATCAGTGTCTATTACTTTGTCGGCCTTTGCCTCTTTTGCCTTTAGTCCCATATCTCCTGAAGCCATAACGCATACAGTAGCTGGGGCGCTTGTCTGTTTTGGAAGCTGAATTGTCTCGTTAATTGAAAATCCCTTTTTCACATCAATATCCTTAAAGATCATGATCAATTCTAGGGCTTGCTTGAACTTGCGGTCTTTATCGGTAGCTTTTGCCTCTTTGATCATATCTGTAAGTTGAGCTTCAGTAATCATTACGGAAACATTTCGAGAAAACCTACTTAAAATCGTTTAGAGACCAAGGCATCTAAAAGATATGAATTTTGAAAATTTTCTAACTTTCCAATGGTAGAATGAAATTAACTAGAAAAAAAATCGCGAAAACCTACATTTATTAAATCAAAATAAAGATCTCGAAAACATTGCATCGACTAGATGAATTAGATATGAAATTATTATACGAACTAACAAAGGACGGTTCAATATCTGTTCCAAACCTCTCAAAAAAACTTGGAATCAACGCCTCTGTTTTGTACAGCAGAATTAAACGACTAATGAAAAAGAAACTCATTAAAAAATTCACCATAGAAATTGATGAAACTCTTTTGGGAATAGACGTAAAGGCAACTGTAGGAATAAACCGTGACCCAAAATTAAAAGAATCTATTCACAAACAACTAATGGAAACACCCGAGGTTGTTTCAATTTCGGAAATAACAGGAAGATTTGACATTATGGTCAGAGTTTATGCTGACAATTTAGAAGCATTACACAGTGTAGTAATTGAAAAGATTGGAAAAATAGATGGAATTCAAAACACTGAAACCTTTGTTGAATTACAAAAAACCGATAAAGAACCTGAATATCTAACTAACAAATAACTTACTGGAATTTTTCATCCCATTTTCCATCGTTAATTTCGGCAGTAATCTCCTTTGGAGTCTTGCCTTCAATCTTGATTCCAAGAGGCACACATGTTCCAATAATGCTTTTTGCCACTGATTTTATCGATGTAGCGTAAGAGCTTTCCATTTTTGTCTGGGCAACTTTGACAACAGAATCCATTCCAACATCTCCAACCCAATCCGTTCCAGATGTGCTAGAGCCCTTTTGAATTCCTGCCTCTTTTAGAATTAAAGCTGCTGCAGATGGAATTCCAATTTCAATTTCCCATTTTTTTGTATCAGGATCAATGGAAACTGTAACTGGAACCTTCATTCCTTCAAAATCTTTAGTCTTGTCATTTATGGCATTGATTACTTCCATGATGTTTACTCCCATTGGACCCAATGATGGACCCAGTGGTGGACCTGCTGATGCCTGGCCGCCTGTTACTAGTGCCGAAATGGTCTGTGCTTCTGCCATAAAATTTCAGTCCTAATCAGAAAATTTAATCCTTTGCTAAGATGATGTTAATGAAAGTTTCAGATAGTTCGCATCTACCGTGACTGGTAATTCATAAGCAGCATCTAACAAAACAACTGTGGCTTCTTCTTTTTCATAATCAATTCTTGTAATGGTTGCTTTCATTCCCTTGAATGGACCACCAGTAATTTCTACGACTTTATCAACAGTAAGTTGAGTGACAGTTGATTTTTTCACCAAATATCCCTCAATATCTTTAAACTCTAATTCTCCTCTTAGCTGACCTCTGATGTGTCTTATACCTTCAATTGCTTGGTATGCTGCACTTGGGTCAAGCGCTTCAACAACAACATATCCTTTGAGATTATCAACTAGTAATACTGCTTGAATGTTAATTTTGTTCATTTTTGCTCTGGTTTGGAGCAGATTCATCACTACCTTCTCCTGTCCACCAGTTGTTCTAATTGCAAAAAGATGAGACTTTACTTCTTCAGCCAATTTTACCTATCCGAATGTCATTACCGAAAACACAAACTGAATTATAAATCCAATCGCCCCAACGCCAGCAACTCCAAGTAAGACCAGTCTAAGGTGCTGCATGTAATCATCCTTGTCTGATTTTCTTGCTAGCTTCATGGTATTTACCATATTCTTCAGTGTTTGCTTTGGGTTCATTGCTGGAAATTAATATGGTGTCCTTATATCTTTTATCTCATGGAATTGCTAGTCGCCTATCAGGATGATCCTGCAGGTCATAACATGGCCAAATTCATCGCACAAAACATGGAAAAAGATGGTGAACTTTATAGAGGAAATTTTTTTGATTTGGTAATCATTTCAACTCCTGCCATTTCAGCTGATTGGTTAGAAGAAAAATATCACTATGATGGATTTGTTTTTCTTTCAAAACACGCTGCAGAGTCTGGTGCTTTAGCACTAACATGTCACAGCACTGGAAACTTTTCAGAAGCAAAATTTGGAGGAAAAGACAGACAGATTGCAATCCCTCACCCGTCGTTGCAAAAACAATATCTACAAACACTTCAGAAAAACAAGGAAAATTTTTCAGATTTTCAAATTACAATAGAGGCGACTCATCATGGACCAACCAATCTAAACAAACCTGCACTGTTTATTGAAATTGGTACTACACAAAAACAATGGACTGACACTCAACTATGCAATTCAATAGCAAAGTTAGTTGTCGAAGTTATGAAAAGCGAAAAAAAATCCTATCCAACTGCTTTGTGTTTTGGTGGAACCCACTATCCTGAAAAATTTACAAAAGAACTCTTAGAAGGAGAATATGCATTAGGAACAGTAATTCCAAAACATGCTCTTGATTTTTTGGATGAGGAATTGTTCAATCATATATTAGATCGGAATCAAATGGCAAAAAACGTCTTGTTAGATTGGGGAGGACTAGGACAAAACAAACAAAAAGTTTTAGATTTTCTCAGTAAAACCAATCTTGAGGTAGTCAAACTTTGAACATTGAACAAATGGTTTACAAAAAACTATTACAAGTTCCCAAAGGACAAATTACAACTTATGGGGAATTAGCAAAAGCTGTCGGATTAAAGAATGGACAAAGAGCTATTGGAAGAATTATGAACAAAAATCCATATCCTGCAATTGTTCCATGTCACAGAGTGGTAAATTCTAATGGAAAAATTGGTGGTTTTGCCTATGGCATTGATGTCAAAACAAACATGTTGACAAAAGAAGGCATAGAAATCCAAAATGGAACAATTCTAGATTTTGAAAAAAGAATTTTTAAATTCTAAGATTTATTAGTTTTTACTTCGTCGATAAGTGTTCTCAAATGAGCCTTGTTTCTTACCGTATTTCCGCCTACTTTTTTGTATAATGACCAAAATTGTGGGTTTGTTATTTCCTTTCGGTCCTTTGCCACTTTAAGTAAATATCTTAATGCACGAACTTTCATAACGTATACCCGCTTTTTACCTACTCGAGCTCCTTTTGCTCCTTTTTTGGAACCAGCTGTTGTCCCTCGTTTCCTTTTTTGAATCCTTTTTAGTTTTGCACGTCCACGAGATGTTCCTTTAAAGGGTTTGATCTTGATTGTGTTTGCAGTAATCAGACTTCTAATGTTCTCACGTGTAATTGCATCAGTAATGTCATCAACATGTTCTACATCAAACCACACGCGATGAATTCCAACGCCAGTGATTCTTGAAACAAGTCGCTTTTTCGCTCTAAGATTTACTACCACTTGCAGTCACCCTTGCATTAAAAACTTTGAATTTTTTTCCTAATGCTTTTATCATTATCTCTTTTCGTTTCTTTGTTCCAACAGCATGACCAATTCTTACGCCATCTGTTTTTGGGTTTAATTTTTCTAAATCACCAACATTGAAAACTAAATTATCTGTAAAACCTGATGGATGCAAACCTTTTGCAATCTTTGGTCCACCGTAACCAATTTTAACAATTCCTGGCCGACCTCTACTTTTTTGCTTTCTTTGATGGCTGTCGATACCTTTTGGTTTTCTCCATGTAGTCTGTAATCTCTTGTAACGCCAGCTCTCCGGTCTTATGAAGTCAGGTCTGGATGAAGCAACCTTTTCACGTAATTCTAATTTTTCTTTATTGATCGGCATGAAGATGAGTCTCGAAATTTGTCATAAATAGCTTCCTGAATTGTTTGAAAAATACACAAGAGAAAACAGATAATAAGGAAATTTCATTCGATTCGCATATCAATGGCTTCATTCAAAAATTCTGAAGCAGTTTTAGGTGATGTAGATGACTGATTCAACAGGAGTCACAAGTAGATTCACTTTACAATTAGAAAAATTTGGAATTAAACCCTTCAAAGTTCACAGAAATCTAAGTGTACAGGAACTTATTGATTTTGCTATACGGAAAAATGAGGGAATTGTAACCACGACAGGCTCGCTTTCAGTTAAAACAGGAAAATACACTGGTAGGTCCCCCGATGACAGATTCATTATTTATGATGATAAGACTCACGATACGGTAGATTGGGGCGATATCAATCACCAATTTCCAGTTGGAAAGTTTGATAAAATTTTTGAAAAAATGAAAAAATACGTTGAAGGAAAAGAGCTTTATGTATTTGATGGCTTTGTGGGAGCTGAAAAAGAAAGCAGACTTGGAATTAGATTAATCAATGATCATGCTTGGCAAAATCTTTTTGCAAGACAATTGTTTATTCGACCTTCAGCCGCAGAACTAGAATCACACGAACCTGAATTCACACTAATGTGCATTAATGACTTTGAAGCAATCCCTGAAGTTGATGGAACAAACTCTAATGTTTTCATTCTAATTGATTTAACAAAAAAAATTGTGCTAATTGGTGGAACAAGTTATGCAGGTGAAATGAAAAAGTCAATGTTTAGCGTAATGAACTACATACTTCCAGCTAAGGGGGTATTTCCAATGCACTGTTCTGCAAACATTGGAAAAGATGGGGATACTACACTCTTCTTTGGTTTGTCTGGTACGGGAAAGACCGCACTATCTGCAGATCCAAACAGAATGTTAATTGGTGATGATGAACATGGCTGGTCTGATCATGGTTCATTTAATTTTGAAGGTGGATGTTATGCAAAATGTATCAACCTTAACCAAGAAGCCGAACCACAAATTTGGAATGCCATAAAGTCCGGAGCTGTTTTAGAAAATGTAATAATTGATAAAGAAACTCTAAAGCCTGATTTTGATGATAACAGTATCACTGAAAATACTAGAGCAGCGTATCCCCTTGATTACATTCCAGGAGCTATAATTCCAAGTACTGGTGGTCATCCAAAAGTCATTGTCTTTCTAACAGCTGATGCGCTGGGAGTTTTACCACCAGTTTCCAAATTAACAAAAGAAGGCGCAATGTTTCACTTTATGTCCGGATATACCAGCAAATTATCTGGAACAGAACGAGGAATCAAAGAACCAAAAGCAGTTTTTTCAGAATGCTTTGCTGCTCCCTTTATGCCTCGTCCTGCCGCCGTTTACGCAAAAATGCTAGGAGAAAAAATCAAAGAACACAAAACAGTAGTCTATCTCATCAACACTGGTTGGTCTGGCGGGCCTTATGGTGTTGGCAAACGAATCGAGATAAAGTACAGCAGGACAATGGTAACTGCTGCATTAACTGGCTCACTAGATATTGTAAAATACAGACATGATGATTTGTTTAATTTGGATATTCCAGTAGAATGTCCTGATGTTCCATCAGAGATTCTAGACCCAAAAAACACATGGATTGACAAGGATTCCTATGACCTTTCTGCAAAAAAACTAACTCAAATGTTTATTGATAATTTCAAAAAATTCAAAGATGTCTCTCCAGAAATTAAAAATGCTGGACCTACTCATTCTTGAGACTTGGCTCTGAATTTTAATCCAACAAGTGAAATCATTACTGCTACAACAATAACAATAATGAAAGGCCGTTCAGGAATCTCAAAGAAATCAAATAAATCAAAATTGTTTTCTTCTGATGGTGTTTCAACAGTTATAGTTTCAAATGCATCAGATGTCTCTCCATTTGCAATAATGTTTGCTAGTATCCAATATTCTCCTTTCTCTGTTACAGAAATTGAGGATTCTTTTTTAGGAGTAACAGAAGTAACGTCTGTTTTTCCAGTATCCTTGTTAATTACAGAAATTTTTGCATATGACCATTCTTCAGGATACAATACCTCAAAGTCAAGTTTTCCATCTTCTTCAAAAACATTAACAGAACCTTTTGTTTTGTGAATCACTACTGGAACATGATACTCGACATTTTTGTTTTCTATAACTATGGTTCCTTGAAATTCTCCTAAAGATTCTGAAGGCAATGAAACCGTTGTTTCTAAAACATTGCCTTGTTGTTTATAATCAAAATTAACATCGTCAGCTCCCACAAATTCTGCATTTATTTTTCTAAGGTTGCCATCTAATGCTTTTAATTTCAAATCTTCTCTGGCTGTTTCTTTTTCTGTTGATAGATTGTAAATTAGAGTGGGAGGCGAAATTACAAGATTTGCTTCAAAAGCTCTAGTGATATTTAGCCTGCCAGAACCTGAAGTTTCTATTGGAAATTTGTTCTCATATGCATCTGTTACAAAATCCGTGGTTGTTACAAGCAGTGATTTTACTTCCTTTGGCGTAAAGTCTTGATTTTTTTGAAGCAATAATGCAGCTGCTCCTGAAACATGTGGTGCTGCAAAACTTGTGCCGCTTGTCATGTTGTATTTTGCATCAGTTAGTGTCGAATTTATAAAAACGCCAGGTGCTACAAGATCAGGTTTGATGTAAAATGGCGAAACTGGTCCTCGAGAGCTAAAGTACGCAACAAAATCTGGATTAAAAAACACATTCAGAGTTGCAGTTGTTCGATTCTGAATACTGTTTTTCAAAAATTCTCCATCTTCATTTGACAATGACAACACAGGTATTCTTGGTCTATAATCTGGAGGTGCGAATTGGTGAAATAATTCACCTAGAAAAATTCCTTTTTGGTTATTATACACAACAAGAGCCTTTCCTCCAACATTTGCAACATTGTTTTCTTTTTCAGAAAAATATACAAGCTCTCCTTCTACATCGCTTCCCCTTTCAACTAAAACCATGGAATCTGAGAAAGAACCTTCAGAAAGATCTTTTTGCCTACCATATTCTCCAAAAACAATTTCTTCTGTGATTGGTTCATCTAGTGGGGGAGTTCCCATCATTGGCATTACTTGAAATTGTTTGCCATCAACCTCAAGGGTTGCAACAAGGCTTGCTGTAATGTTGTTGTAAGTAGCTCCAACTGTAATTGCATCAAAGCTTTGTCCCGGACTGCCAATAGTTTCTAATCCAGGACCATCATTGCCAGCAGCAACTACGACAACAATTCCATTTCTAGTTGCCTTGCTAACGGCATCATCAATTTTTGAATTTGTCTTGTTAACTCCCAAACTGATATTGATGATATCAACGTCATCCTCAATTGCCTTGTTTATTGCTTTGATGATTAAATCAGATGAAACATTTTCTCCATCGTCAGAAACTTTGTATGCAACAATGCTAGCCTTCGGGGCGATTCCACTCAACTGCCCATCTGACGCTATAATGCCGGAAACCTCAGTTCCATGTCCATTTGTATCAACTGGCATTTTACTTTCATCAACAAAATTGTAACCGCCAACAATTTTTCCACCAGGTCCAAACCCAAAAAGATCTGGATGCAAGTGATCTACTCCCGTATCAATAACTGCTATCTTGATTCCTTCTCCATCATATCCTAAATCATTTGGAAAAGTAGTTCCTACGTATGGACCGCTAATGTCTACCATTATCTCGAATTTATTATCAAAATTTAACTGAAAAACTATGATTGCTGCAATTACCGTAACGATTGCAAAAAAAATTACTTTGTTTTGTGACATATCTTCCTAACCATATTTGCTGATACAAATCCCTTACTAGTAAACCAATAAATTGCATAACAAATGACACGCCCTATGGGAAAATACACTCTTCCAGAATTACCTTATGCATACGATGCATTAGAACCACACATTGACGCAAAAACAATGGAGATTCATCATACAAAACATCACCAGGCATATACTGACAAACTAAATGCCGCATTGGAAAAATGCAGTTCTGATATTCAGAACAAAGACATTCTTGACATTATATCAAATATCAAACAAGTTCCAGATGATGTAAGGGGTGCAATCAACTTCAATGGCGGTGGTTATGACAACCATAAGTTGTTTTGGAATAATATGAAAGCAAATGGGGG
>DRGT01000170.1 GCA_011055585.1 Candidatus Nitrosopumilus sp.
GTATACAATATAGAGTTGAAGGAAACATTACGATTGAAACAGCTTGGGCATTGATTGAAAAAGATTTCCAATCATCTTTGTTATCTTCTTCAATTTGATTATAAAATAAGAATAGTGGGCCGAGAGAGATTCGAACTCTCGATCATCGCCGTGTCGAGGCGATATCCTAACCGACTAGACTACCGGCCCAATGAAGTACAAAACTCGCTGGAGACATTATTAACGTTTAACAAAAGAAAAGCTGAATAGAAAGAAGTATTGTGGGATGTAATATATGGATAAAGATTTTTCTAAAGAAGAAAAAGATGGATTGTACAAAGCGATTTTTTCTAGACGAGATGTTAGATCGCATTTTACATCCAAATCAATTGATGAAGAAATTCTAACCAGAATTTTGAAGGCTGCCCATCATGCACCATCAGTTGGATTTTCACAACCATGGAACTTTATTTTGATAAAAGATGAAGATACAAAAAAGAAAATTAAGGAATCTTTCGAGAGAGAAAGAGAACTTTCTTCAGATATGGTCAAAGAGCCCAGAAAATCAAAATATCTGTCTTTTAAGTTAGAAGGAATTCTTGATTCGCCAGTAAATCTTTGTGTCACTTATGACCCATCTAAATTTGGACCTTTTGTAATTGGAAGAACCAGTATTCCAGATACAGGAATTTACAGTGTTTGTTGTGCTGTACAAAATTTGTGGTTAGCGGCAAGAACAGAAGGAATAGGGGTTGGTTGGGTTAGCATTCTTTCAAATGATGTTCTGAAAAGTGTCCTAAATCTTCCGGATTATGTCACACCAATTGCTTACTTGTGTTTGGGTTATGTAGAAAAATTTGCAGAGAAACCTGATCTAGAACAGGCAGGTTGGCTTCCAAGACTGAATCTAAAAGATGTTGTATATTATGAAAAATGGGAACAAAAACAAAATTCTGATTGGAATAAAATTCAGGAATTAATTAAAACAAATCTTGATTACGCTTAAATAATTACTTGCTTGTTTTTTGCTGGGCTTGTGGCGCAGAGTCATAAAGTGACGCGAAACATGGATAGCGCAGTAGCCTCCTAAGTTACAGGTCGAGGGATCGAAGCCCTCCAAGCCCGTTTTAAAAAATTTGGAAATAGTTTCCGTTTAAATACATTAACAATTCGAAACACGTTGTGAAGATTGTAGTTATTTCTGGTAGTCCAAGAAAGACTGCAAATACACAGATTATGATGAAATATGTTTACGAATATACAAAATCAAAAAATGAAAATACAAAATTCATTAATCTTTCAGAAGGAGGTATAGATTACTATACTGGACCAGGTGTTGAATACGGTGAAAAAACAAAACAAGCAACCAAAGATGTTATGGAAGCCGATGTTTGGCTAATTGGAACACCGATTTACAATTCATTTTTTAGCTCTGCTTTGAAAAATCTGTTCGAGTTTGTGAATTACAAAAAAACTTCTGGTAAAACTGCAGGGATCGCAATTTTAGCCTCAGGAAATATTGGTTTTATCGATGTTCAAACTCTCCTAACCCAATTAATGACATATTTCAGAGTTTATACAAATCCTAAGGCTGTCTTTATGACTGCTGACATGGTTAAAGATAGTTCAATTACAGACGATGACGTCAAAACTAGACTAAAAGAATTAGTTGATGAAACCCTGTCAATGTCTTTAAAATTAAACTAGGTCCTGAAGATAAACCACTTTGAAGATTTTGACGATATAATCTCCTTCAAGATAATTTTTGTCTCCATTTGCATCATATCCTAGGACTCTAAATTGGTAATGATAAGTTCCATCATCGTTTACATCTGTCTGGGCAAAGTGTACTGTACCAATTTCGTTTACCAAGTTTTTGTCTTCAAAGTTTGCTAAATCAAATTCCTTGTAATCATCAATGTCATAAATTTGAATTATGACTGGATAATCTAAGACAGGATTAGATATTTTCCCTTCTACATATCCCCAGGGTAAATGATTGTTTTCTGGAACATTCATCACTAGGGTAGTTTTTTCTAATCCAATTGAATCATTTAGTGGTAATAATTCTGTTTGAGAAATTTGGTTTTCAGCAAAACTAGAATTTGAAAAAATTGAGACTAGCATTAAAGCCACAATTGTACTACTAAAAACTGTAATCTGCTTATTCATTATATCTCACTATGGATCTCTTTTTTAAAAATCTTATTCCAAATTTAATTAATTGTTGCATAAAAAATTTTGAATGATTTGTCATTTATTAAGATGCCGTAGAAATCATACTATATAGTATGAGTTCTGAAACAAACTCTTGTACATGTAAATGTCATTTTGGAGGAGCAGTTAGTTGTCCGAAATGTAAAGAAAATCATGAAGATCGTATTCATTGTGAGAATTGTGATCAGAATTAAGTTTTGTAGTTTATTTCAAATGATACTATTGTGTTAGTTTGCCATCAGGTGTGTAAACTGGTTTGGAATTATGAGATTGTGTTAGGTAATCATTACTTTTTTGAGTTAACCAACACATGAGAGTAAGAAACCAGGTTATCGGTACTGCCATAAGAAATACGATGTCTAAAACGGGGTATATTGGTACCATTATGAACCACAAAAAGCTTAGAACAGCAGCAAAAATACCTGTTACTACTGTGGCTAAATTATTGTACAAATATCCCATAATGTTATTCAAAAATTTAATAGCATATAATGTTAATGCTGATATCGATCCCTGAAATTGATAATTAAAAAGAAAAAAGAGCAGAATTTTTATTCGTCTTTTTCTTTGGAAGGCTCTGAGATCTTTGGAGCCTCAGATTGTAAAATTTTAATTTTATCGAGTAATTCAGTTCTCAAATCTCTGGCAACCCTTCGAACTGTAGGTCTTGGCACGCCCAGGTCATCCACGACTTTAGTGTAAATGTCTTGTTTGTCTGTCAGGCCTTTGTCAAGATAAGAATTAATCGCTTCTTTAATAACGGTGCTTTGATTTGTGCGATTCACGAATTGTAAATTTTACTTGCTCTATATAAGACTATTACTTTATGAAAGGATTTTAAGAGATTTTTGAAATTCATAACAATTTGTATCTGCTATTTAATTTTGATCATTGCAAAGTATGGCATACCTGAAAAATTTTTTAATATAGTTAAAAATTTAATATTCAATATAAGATATAAATTGTTTTTTGTGTTAATGTAATTTAGAAATGTTTTTCTAAATATCTAAAAAATTTTCATACTTTTTACGAGATTCGTACACATTGAATGAGGGAAAGGACTATATGATAAAATAAGGAAGGGACGGAGTGACTAACGTAACTATAGAAACCAAACATGGAAAAATAGTATTTAAATTATTGCGGGATCTCGCACCAGAGACTGTTCGTAATTTTGAAAAATTATCCAAGTCTGGATTTTATAGTGGAACTTTATTTCATCGTGTGATTCCTGGTTTTATGATTCAAGGAGGAGATCCCAATACAAAAAATTCTGATAAAAGTAGTTGGGGAACAGGTGGACCTGGATATACTGTCAAGGCGGAATTTAATTCAAGATCTCATTTGAGAGGGATAGTATCTATGGCCAGATCCACGGATCCTGATAGTGCAGGTTCTCAGTTTTTTATTGTCACAACAGATAGTACCTTTCTTAATGGCCAATATACCGCTTTTGGTGAGGTAACTGAAGGAATGGATATAGCAGATAAAATAGTTAATTTGCAGCGAGACAATAATGATTGTCCTTTAGAAGAAGCAAAAATGCTTCAAGTATCAATAAAGTAGATGACAAAATTGCTCAAAGTAGTTCTTGTTTTAATGATTATTTCAATAATTTCTATAACACCTCAAGCATTTGCCCAAATTTCATTTGGTGCCCCAGCTGAACATGTTTCAATCAGAGTCACTATTGAAGAAAATGGAGATGTTCGTGTAGTTCATGTAGTAAAAAAAAGTAATGAGAACGTTCAAGTTAAAATGCTTCCAGGTACGATAGAGAATCTTCAAGTAGTAGATGGGACGGGAAATGAAATTCAACATGCCGTGGGTGGAGATAGTATCATTACACTTTTTCCTCCTAAAGTAAATTTTGGAGTTGAATATGATCTAAGAGATGTTCTAATTCTAAAAGATGGAGTATGGACATGGGACTTTTTGTATACTGAATCTAAAAATGGCGTGGAATTCTATTTTCCAGATAAATTTGATCTAATTTTTGTAAATGATAGACCTGTTCGTATTGTCAACGCTGAAGGAATGAGATGTCATGGTTGTGATATGTTTTTGGAATATGTAATTGATGAACCAATTATTTTAAATGAAGTTGAATGGGAAGAACAGAAATTTCCAGTTTCTATAAGAACTTTGGATGAAATAAATTCATTTCATTTTGATCAGCCAAGAAGGAGTTTAAGTTTTGAAACTACTCAGGAAGACAGATTTATCACTCTTATCATTCCTTTAGAGCTCTTATGGAATCCATATCAGGTATATCTAGATGATCAGAAAATTTTGAAACATGAATTTTCTCAAAACAGTACTCATGTTTGGCTAAATATTAAACCAGATAATGCAGGAACTATAGAAATTATTGGAATTTCTGCCATA
>DRGT01000171.1 GCA_011055585.1 Candidatus Nitrosopumilus sp.
AAAAAATGGCCTTGGTTCAACAGTTACTTGAAAGAGCTAATTTGAATAATAATCAATGAAAGATTTCTTGAAACTATTCCAGCTTTTATGAATTCTTTTCTCATCTTGCATTTTTTCTGCAATAAAGAGGGTTTGAAATCCAAGAGCAGCATCTGGGTCCATTTTTTGCATTAGAGCCAAAATCAATTCAACTATTTTTGAATATTTTTTCAATTCATTGTCTGCTAATTTTTTTACTAGCCTATCGAATGTGTCAGAATTGAAGATAAAAGAAATCGCTGATTGATGTTCTAAAATGTCCTGAATAAATATTTGGGCATGCTTTCTCTCTTCATTAGAAATTTTTTTATCAAGTTTTGATTTTTTCAATGCTTTTTTTAATTTTTCAATCATTTCATCGGGTTCAGGCCCAGACTTCCAGTATTTAAAAAATATTTTTCCTTTAGAACTGAGAAAAAATTTCTCTCCTTTGTTTTTTCTTTCTGTTAATACATATCCATGCTGAATAAATGGTTGAAGATGTTTGGTCAAAGTATCTCTGTGCATTGATTTGTAATTACAGGCAGTTCGCAAAAGATCTATTTTTCCAGAATTTTTTCCCTCTAACAATGCATGGATAATAGCATCATCATAATTCGTTGTACATACCCCTGTACGCCATCATAAATATGCAAAATAAATAGCCATACGCTGATGGGGGAAAATTCAACCAAGAGAAACAATATCATCTTTTGTACCAACTGTTCTTTACCAGTAGACCAACATAGTCGTAAAAAGGCTTTGGAATGTGCTCTAGCCATTGCTAGGTCAGAGGCTAGTTACAAAAACTTGGTTTTGCATCCGGAATTTCCCCCCTCCCCCTCAAACAATGATGAGGTATAGTATGATGGCAGAATTTTTCACAAAGTACATTTTTCTTTTCAATTACATCACAAACACTTTCCTTTTTCATAGATTCAATCTGTTGCAGGTGTACTGTAGTATAGTACGTAAAAAAATTTTTCAAAATGATGAAAATGCCAAACCTGATGAACATGAAGATGATGGTGAAAAAATTTGTGAAAGTTCTGATGAAAATGCACATTTCATATCGGAGGTCATATCATGAATATTCCAAAAACTCCAGAGACTGCAGAAGGAGTAAGAAAGCTTTACCTATATGGTCATTCTACAGAAGAAATTTCTAATTCTTGTAAAGTCAGTACAGGCTATGTTTCAGGAATTGCTACCAAACTAAAAGAACAGTTAGGAAGCAAAGAGGTCACTGCTATTCGCGAGCTTACAAGACTTTTCAATAAATTAGAAATCAGTGCAGCCAATGCGTTTGATGGTGCAAGAATTTTTTCCATGCTAAAGAACTTTGAAATAAAAGTTGATGACTTTCCTGCATTTCTAAAAGAGGTTTATCAAAAATGCAAAGAAGAGAACATCTCACCTTCAACATTGGCACATCAATGCAAAGCCCTCACGCAACTTCAAGCAAAATCTAACATTCCACTGCAAGACCTCTCAGAGGAATGTACGCGTTTAATTGATACTAAAAATGAACTAGAAAAGAAAATCTCACAGCTTGAAGAAGAGGCTGCAAAGGCAAACGCAGATGCTGCAAATGCATTATCTGAAAAAAATCAAACCACAAAATCATTAGAAGAATTTGAGCAAACAAAAAAGGAGCTAGACAATTTTGAGCTTGGTTTTAACAATCTTTCTAAACTCATTAATGCACTCAAGAAAGCAGCAGATGCAGGATACAACATTGACAAAATCATAAAACATCTTGAAAAAGAGGGAAGCTATGAGCAAAGAATAGCGGAGCTAGAACAGCAGGTGAAGCAGCTAAGAGCACAAGAAACCATTCTAACAAGAAGGGTTAACAAATTATCAAAAACAATTGAGACAAAAAAACTACTCGTAGTAAATGTCAGACGACTTGAAAAGATTGGAATTAAAGTTGAGGATCTAGAAACTATGTATGAAACAGTGATTGGTATTGCAAAGGAGAACCACATGGATGAAAAAGCTGCAATCCAAAAATTAGAAAATGATTTGAGAAATAACTATCACAAAAAACATGGACTAGAATCTCATCTTAAAGAACTACAAAATAACATATCAATAAAATCTACAGAGCTTGAATCCATTCAGGTAAAAATCGAGAATTTCAATATCAAAAACAACGAAAACGAGCAGGCACTAAACATACTAAAAACGCTGAAACAGAAAGGAATTGATCCCTTTCTAATCCTAA
Source organism: Candidatus Nitrosopumilus sp. (assembly GCA_011055585.1). Next base: position 2,249 of record DRGT01000171.1, read on the forward strand.
CCTGGAATAAAATTCTTGAAACATCAAGCCTGAAGCCAAAAATGTTTGAAGAAAAACTGCTAAAGTATTCCAGTGTACGACAAATAATCAACGCAGAACAGCAAAATCTAAAACAATTAACTAAAGAAAGAAAAGAACTAGAATCAAACATCGAGTTTCTTAAATCAAATAAAGAAAAATTAGAATCAACTATCAAGTACGGAAATGAATTAATCAAAAAATCACTTGATGATAATGTCCTCCAAACCGTAGAACAATTAAAAAATACTGCCGAAATTGCAAACAACTCTATTAGAACATTCAAGGATAATGC
>DRGT01000172.1 GCA_011055585.1 Candidatus Nitrosopumilus sp.
AAAATTGAATTGAAAGCTCTGAATCAGAATCATAACCACCAAAGATCTCTTTATACATCTCTGCTATTCTTTCGGGAGTTTCTCGTAATCCCTCTCTAGTTGGGTCCTCTCCTAGTTCTATGATTAATTCTCTAACTAATTTCTTAATTCGATCTTTATCCAATTTATCAATTAGATGGATTTTTGGTTGTATTTGAAGTTTAGTAGTTTTCTGCCTAATCCCTAAACAATTTGGTGATAGTTATGGTGCTCCCATAATTTTCTGCAATTGTGGAACAATTCTGACTTCATTGTAGTATGGATAAACAAGATCGTAAAGTTTTAGAAGACATTCTAAACTTGGTTCTGAAACACCATAAGTTGGTTGTATAATAAAACCAGCAAGATCTTCTTTTGATACTACTTTGAATGTGTCATTTAGTAATTTCTTAAATGACTCTACTGTAGTTTTTGAGCTAACTACAATTTTGATATATGTTTTCTTTTTTGCAGTAATTGAAGAACTAAGACATTCAAGGACATTTTTAATATAGTTTGGATAATGTTTTGAATCAATAAATTCAGAATCTTCAGTTTTGAATTCTATTTTTACAAAATCAATGAAAGGTAAAACATGATTGAATTTTTTAGAATCAAAACATGCTGATTCCAGATAAGTGGGAATATTCAGTGACTGTATGTGTTTTGCCATCTCAGCAACAGCTTCGTGTTGTATGAGTGGATCTCCTCCTGTGAAATTTACTTTGTAAGTTTTGTCTTCAAGTTCTTTTTCAATTAAGCTGCAAGCGTCATCAATTGTATATTCATTTCCAGAATCTAAGGGAAGGGCATCTAATGTATCGCAATAAAAGCAGGTAAAGGGACATCCAGCTAATCTTACAAAAAGAGTCTTTGTTCCATAAAGAATTCCTTCTCCTTCTACCGATGTGAATATTTCAAATAGCCTTACTTTCAATTGATTCCATAAACTCTAGTCATTATTTATTCAATTGTTCTAAAATTGATTCGGAGATGTCAATGCATGACTGGTTCTTTTGTGTAGAATAAACCGGCAATGAAAAAAACAGCACCAAGAATTCCTATCAGACTCCCAACAAATTCTACCGTACTTCCCATTTCGGCTTCAGCTGGTGCCCATAACAATGCAATTAATGCACCAACAACCATCATTGGAATTCCAACGCCTACACAAATTGCTTTAGAAGCCATGCTCAATGCTGTTTAGAAAATGTATATGAAGTTTATGATAATTTAACTGGATTTGTTTTGCTTGCACTGATTTCAGTTTATTGACTGAGATCAACTATGAGTTGCTTTGCAGAGGTGATCTTATTTTCAGAATCATAGGTTATCGCATAGAGCATTGCATTTGAACTATTAGGGAATGGAGTTACATTGCTGAATGTTATACTATCACCAGTTGTAAATTTTTCAGTATTTGGATAACAGCTGACACAACCTATTTTGTAATTTGTTGCTTTATCATCATGATTCCAAGTAATTTTAACAGTTGCAGAATTACCATCATAATTCGATACAGATATTCTAATATTATCAAGTGATTCAGCAAATGCAGGATTACCTAAAAACACACTAGCCACTAAGATTAACAAGCCTAATGATGCAATAACTTTCAATTCTCTTCCTCCAAATCATTTCTTAATTTAACTAGGTTTTGCAAGTCTTTTTTAACAATCTCAATAATTCCTTGTCTTTCAAGTCTCTTAACAGCCCTCCACATGGTGGTTCTAGGTTGAAGGAATTTTTTTCTTAATTCGCTTTCAAAGGCTTGGCCACCATTATTGAAAATAAAATTAATCAATTCTTTATCATCTTCTCGTAAATCAGGTCGTAGATTGAATATCGTTTCTGGGTCTATGGGTTTTCCAGTTTCAACCATAGTTGTAGTTGTAATTCTTTCAGGTTTCTTTTTAGACCTTCTGAGTAATACTGCTCCAATTGCGCCAGCAGCTGCAACAGCACCTCCAATTACAATCAAGGTACTATCAAATTCGTTTTCAAGAGTTGGTGTAGGAGGAAACATAGTTGATGTTCCAAATACATAATTTATTTCAGAAGAGCCACTTGGAAGTAATAGTTTAGTTCTCTCATCAACAATTTCCATGTTAAGTGGTAAAGCACTCATTCCAACAATTACTGAGTTTTCAGGCATCAGTAGAGTATAGTCAGTTGTAGCATCCAAAGTGAATGTCCAAATTCTTCCCTCTTTTGAAACTAAATCGTGAATATCATAATTTATTGAAATTGTGGATGAGCCAAATGTTCCAACTGTAGCAACATCATTTGTAATTTCAACAGAAAGCAAAACATCATTTTCTCCTATTGCAACAAAGTTATCAATTTCATTACCAAAAAGACTCAATGCAAAGTCTACTTCCAAAGAATCTACTTCAATTTCTGAAGTGATGTGAGTTGAGCCATCAGAATAAATGATTAGATCCATGCTCTTGGTTAAGCTATGTGAATTCTGAAATGGCATAGCAATTGCCATTATAATCAAGCCAGCCAAAAGAATGGGCAATTTAGCCATCGTTTGGAGAATACTTTCAGTCCTTACAAAAAGCATTCCATCCTCTAGGATAGACTCCTGCCTATGTAGAGGGTTCAATTGTTGATTCATTTTTGCTTAATACCTTAGATTCATGGATTCGACAAGACTTTGAAATCTTCTGAATTCCTGGAAAAATTGAAGTCCTTTCTCAGTAATCATAAAGACTCGGTTTCTGTCGTTTTTTATGGAATCTACCAATCCAGCAGTGACAAGCTTATCACATTTGTCTAGTACGGCATAATGTGAGAGGTTTGCCCTTCTTGAAATTGCAGATACGATGACTCCATCACGTCCACCTTCCATAGTAACGTCAAGGATGTCACCCATGATGCCCATTTCGGATCTGTATTGTTGTTTTGACATGGCATACTATACGACTGCTTGCTTTATGAGGAACATCTTGAAACATTAAAGCGGAACACAAAGCGGAACGACTGTTTTACTCCAAAAAATTTCAAAAAAAGAGATTTTTTGATGCGGGGAAAAATTTCTAAGGATTCGTATATTTAATAACGTCCTTTAGGTACGATTCAATTAGTCATGGTTGGACTATTTGATCGCTTCAAGAAGGTATTTGAAGATGAAGAAGAGGGTGAAATGGTTGAAGAAGAAGCTCCTAAAACATCTTTAGAACCTGAACCAGAGTCTGAAGTAGAATCATACTCGGAGCCAGAACCTGAACCTGAACAAACACCAGAGGTAGCTACTGAACCACAACCAGAACCTCAAACTGAGTCCTTTGAACCTCAATCATCATCAGCTAGTTCCATTGGAATAGATGTTCTGATGGACAAACGAGTCAAGCTTGAGGAAGCCATTGATTATGTTGGTGTAATGATTAAAAATCTAAAAGACAAAAGAACAAAGCTAGAAAAAGAAATTGAAGATGAATCTGTTGATATTAAAAATCTAAAAGAAAAACTGGTCAAAGTTAGAGAATACATTGATGAAGAAAATAAGGGAATTGACGATTTGACTAGGAAGAGATCTCAGGTAGAAGGTGAGGCTGATGAGGTAGGAAATGTCATCAATGATCTAAAAAACAAATTATCTGGTATTGATAATGTTGTTGATACTGAAGGTAAAAAAGTTCAGAGCTTTAAACAATCAAGACCAGAATAAAATTAAAATTTCGATTTTTTCGAAAAACGATTTTACATAAATCGTGAAGTTGTAGAGGGGATTTCAGAATCCATAGGTGTGTCTGGGAATTTGTTATCTACGGTGGTTTCAGCAACAGCTGCTGCCTCTTGTAGAATCTTGTCCGATTCAGCATTTGTTGATTCATCAATACCAAATGTTGCATCTCCTGAGAATGTCTCAGTCATTAGACCACCTAACATTTCAGCCATATTATTAATCTCTTGTTCAGCACCTGGCATGAATTTTGAAAGTGATGATTTAAGATTCTTCATTAGACCAATTGTTGGCATGATTGTCACCACAGTGTCGCCAAGGTCATGGGCTGTAGTTAATCGTAATTCAATTTGTTCTAATGCCATCCTAGCATTACCTAGGATTTTTGAAACTTTACGAATTTCAGCTAATTCATTTGATAATACTTTACTTGTTTGAGTATCATGTTGTTGAGTTGCAATAACAACTCTTTGGAAAATTTTCTCGTCTCTTTCTTTTAATTTTGAAAGCATGTTATCTAGTTTAGAAATTTGTGCTTGTAGTCTCTTAATTGCCATCTCAACTCTTGGCTTTAGAGAACCCTTTGGTTTGAGGGCATCATTAATCCTCTCTGTTAATCCTGGAGTTGGTGGTTTAGACCACTTATTCTGAAAACCAGTCACGAGGGATGCTCTAATTTTAGATTATTAATTTCCAATGTTAAATATGATTTACCGCGCATAAAATTTTACTAACAAAAAATGTACAAAATTGCAATGATACAGCAATTAGAGATTCAAAACGGTTGTTCTTTGGGGATGAATCTTTTTGATATGAGTATGCACCATAAAATCATTAATCAGGGCTTCGCCACAAAGAGGACATTTGACCATTTTATGTTTGAGTTAAAAAAAATGTATTTAAATATTGTTTTTTAGCCAAAATTAGCCAATTTAGTGAATTAACTCAATCTTTTTATCAGCTATCAAATGACCAAATCTAGATTTTATGACTCAGATGATTAGAACTAGCGATAAATGTCAAAGATGTGGCAAGGGTTCTATGCTCACAGACAACAATACGGGTGAGATGTTTTGTTCAAAGTGTGGATTTGTTGTCTCAGATAGAACTGAGCGGGAAGGTCCTGAATGGCGATCATTCTCAAAGGATGAACATGGAGACAGAGCGAGGACCGGAACACCAACATCGCTAGCAATGCATGACATGGGTCTTGCAACAATCATCAATCCAATAAACAAAGATGCTTCTGGCAAGCCACTTACTGCTTCAATGAAAAGTACTATTGAGCGTCTCAGAACTTGGGACAGTAGAAGTCAGGTTCATGAGCCAATTGATAGAAACTTTAGACAAGCCTTCAGCGAATTAAATCGATTAAAAGACAAGCTAGCATTATCTAATGCTGTAATTGAAAAAACTGCATACATTTACAGAAAAGCTTTGGACAAGAGCCTTGTAAGAGGAAGATCAATTCCAGCATTGGTTGCTGCATCACTTTATGCAGCTTGCAGAAATACGCAAACCCCTAGGACATTAACTGATGTAGCAAATGGAATCAACATCAAAAGAAAAGATGTTGCAAGATGTTACAGATTATTACTTAGAGAATTAGATCTGAAAATGCCTGTAGTGGATCCCACTAAATGTGTTGCAAGAATTGCTAGTATTTCAAGTCTTAATGAAAAGACAAAAAGAAAGGCCCTGGAATTTTTAGATGAGGCATCTAGAATTGAGGTGTCAGCTGGAAAAGATCCGATGGGGTTTGCAGCTGCAGCTTTGTATCTTGCATGTGTTATGTTGGGAGAAAATAAAACTCAAAAAGACATAGCACAAGCTGCTGGAGTTACAGAGGTAACAATCAGAAATCGTTACAAGGGTCTAAAAGAAGAACTCAAGCTTTAGACTTTTTATTCTTGAAAATTTTATAGAGTTTGAAATTGAATCCAAAAATTGGTGGTGCAATTACAGCTGCAATTGGTATTGTAATTTTAATTGGATTTCTTGGATTATATTTTGATGGAAACAAAACTGATGATGTTTTTCATGTAACCTTGGCAGATCCTGCCATGTACGAAAACGGAGTTTTTACAGATTCATTTGAAATTGAAGAAGGTAGTTATCAATTTGGGTTTGTTCCAAATGGGGATAGCCCTCAAACATTGACAATTTCTCTCTCAGGGCCTAATTATTATTACATTAAAAAATTTGTACTGAACTCAGAATCTCATGAAACGGGAATTTCTCAATATTATACTTGGAGCTATACTGGAGATGAGGAGTCAACAATAGAGATTTCTTCTCAACAGATTCAGATTACAATAAATCCTCATGAAAACTATAATGGTCCAGTATCAGTTTTTTTGAAAAAGCGATCCTAAAAGAAAGTAAGGTGGCGTGACCCCTCTCAGCAGAACTTTGAGAGATTACCTCTCTTGTCAAGATTTTTCGCTTGACGCCTAGCTTGTTCTGCAGGACCACGCACATTTAGTCGATAGAAATTACATCCATCGGCATCATTTTATGTATGATTTTAAAGTATTTAATATTTAACATAAAATTTTACAAAAAATATCCGGAAAATAATGAATATTTCATGCATAAATTAGTAAATTGTAAAATGATCCTACGATTTTCAGAATTTTTGTATGATTCAAACCAATTAATAGCATAATCAGGAGATTTTGCTGTTGAAGCCTGAAAAGAAAAAGAAGATCAAATTGATAATTTTACTTGCATCAATTTGGTTTGTTGTAACTTTACCTTTGCCATGGATTGTAAATAATCCCGATATTCCTGAATCTGCATTT
>DRGT01000173.1 GCA_011055585.1 Candidatus Nitrosopumilus sp.
ACCAATCGAGGTTTTACTAAACAAGTACATTCCATCTGTAACCCTAATTGGTTCAATGATTCTTGGCGCACTTGCAGGATTTTCTGATGTGTTAGGTGTGTTTGGTTCTGGTATTGGTATCTTACTCATGGTAGACATTCTCATAAACTACTATAACCAACTAGTGAAAGAACAAGTTGAAATTGTAATGCCACGGCTTGGTGCTCTGCTTGGACGAAAGTAAAAAAATTGTAATAGTTGGAATACCTGGAGTAGGTAAAACCACAATTGTAACAAAAGTTTTTAAAATCTTAAACAGTAAAAACAAAAGCGTTAGTGTTGTAAGTTTTGGAAATTTGATGTTTGAAGAGGCTCTAAAATATGGAATTAAAGACAGGGATGATCTTAGAAAACTTTCTATAAGTCAACAACAAGATCTTCAAAAAAGGGCTGCTGAACGAATTGCCAAACTAAATGATAATGTTATAATCATTGACACTCATGCCTTCATAACTACCCCAGCTGGCTTTTATCCAGGCATGCCTGATTATGTGATAAAAATCATCAAACCCTCAAATTTCATCTCAATTTCTGCAAGACCTGAAGTCATTTTCAATAGACGAAAACAGGATGAAACTAGGCTTAGGGATGTTGTATCAATTGATTTGATAAAGAAGGAACTGGCCGTTCAGGATGCCATGCTATCAAGCTGCTCAGTATTATCTGGCTCGCCTCTGAAAACAATTCTAAATGATGAGGGAAAGGTTGAAGAAGCGGCTATGAACGTAATAAAGGCTATAGGGTTTTGAGCATGGAACTTGATTTTATACTTCTTTTTTTAGATTCAATCTTTTTGCAAGGTGATGTTTCTTTTTTTGGGGAAAGAACCAATTTTGGAACAGCTAACCCACCTATCAAAGGAATGATACTATCTATGTTTGCTGTAGCTGGATTTGGTGTTCTTCTAAGCGTATTCAACTCTCTAGTACGGAAAAAAATGGTAGACCAAGTAAAGCTGAAAAGAATCATGAAAGAAACACGTGCTTATCAAAAAGAAAGAATGGCTGCAATGAGGGCAAAGGATGATGAAAAAACTGCAAAGCTAAACCAAAAATCTTCATACATGAACAAGATGCAAATGGAAATGATGACGATGAATATGAGACCAATGTTATTCACATTAGCTCCACTTTTTATAATATTCATCTTTGTTTTACCAGCACTTTTCTTTTTCACTGTAGCTATTTCACCAGTTTCCCTAAACGTTATTCCAATAGATTACTATATCTTTGACATAACTTGTTCACAAGGTGAGCTTATTGGAGTTGCATATGAAAAAGATTTTGATGGAAATGATGTCACGGATAATGATGGAAACAAAATTGTTATAGAGGAATATTTTTGTAATCAAGAAAACGAAATTCGCCTTATAGGGTGGTATATTTTATCATCTATTTCATTTAGTGGAATCATTATGAAGCTAACCAAAACCTCAATGGGTATGGGTTGACAAAATCTGTAATAATTTCTGGTCCTCCTGCAGTTGGAAAAACAACTGTTGCAAAAGGGCTGGCAAATGAATTTGGTTTCAAATATCTTAGCGGCGGAGATGCACTAAAAGAGTTTGCAAAGGAAGAAGGATTTGAAGCAGAAGGAGATGATTGGTGGGATACTCCAGAAGGAATGAAATTTCTTAACCAGAGGTCACAAAATTCTGAATTTGACAAAAAGGTAGATGAAAAATTAATTCAATTATTCAATGAAGGTGGAAAGGTGATTACCAGTTACACTCTTCCTTGGCTTGTAGACGATGGGATTAAAATTTGGCTTGAGGGCTCTCATCAAAGTAGTGCAAGTAGAATGAAAACACGAGATAACATGACAAAAGAAGATGCTCTTGAAATTACGAAAAAGAGATATGATGAAAATAAAATTCTCTACAAAAAACTATACAATTTTGATTATGGTGAGGACAAATCAGTATTTGATAAGGTGATTAATACCAATGATCTTGATGCAGAACAAGTTTATGAAATTACAAAATCAACTGTAAAAAAACTACTATGACTCTAAAACAGTTACAAAACCTCAGAGTAATTGATCAAGACCTTACTAATGATGAATATGGAACCTATTATGATAAGCGAACTATTGAGCAACTATTCAACTATGGCCTTATAATTTTGAACAAACCGCCAGGACCTACAAGTCACGAAGTTGTTGCTTGGTGCAAAAGAATTCTAAAAATTCCTAAAATTGGACACAGTGGAACTTTGGATCCTCAAGTTTCTGGTGTTCTTCCATTAGGATTAGGTGAGGCAACAAAAGCTTTAGGAGTGTTGTTGCTTGGTCCTAAAGAATATCAAGCTCTTGGAAGATTGCATTCTCTTCCATCAAAAGAAAAACTTGATGATGTTTTGAAACAATTTACTGGCGAAATTTTTCAAAAACCTCCACAACGCTCTTCAGTTTTACGTAGAACCAGAACAAGAACAATTTATGAAATGGACCTTTTAGAACAAAAAGAACGTCTGCTGCTAGTTCGAGTTTTGTGTGAAGCAGGAACATACATTAGAAAACTATTCTATGATGTTGGCGAAGTTTTGGGACCTGGCGCAACAATGATTGAGCTTAGACGTAGCCGTGTACATCAATTTGATGAAAGTCAACATCTTGTAACAATGCATGAATTAGCTGATGCATTTGCTTTTTGGGAAGAAAAAAAGGACGACTCTAAACTAATGAAACTAATCCAACCAGTTGAACACGCACTAAGTGAAATCAAATCAGTTGTAATTCGTGATTCTGCAGTTGATGCAATGTGTCATGGCGCTCAACTTGCCATTCCAGGAGTATTGGAGATATCCCAAAATCTCAAAAAAGGTGACCTAGTTGGAGTTTATACTCTAAAAGGAGAGATTGTAGCGCTTGCAGAAGCATTGATGCCTGAATTAGAAATTGAAGAAAGTGTGAAAGGATATGCATTTGAAACAAAACGAATCATCATGCAACCAAGCACATATCCAAAAAGCTGGCGCACTAAGCCAACTTTGAAGAACTAGGTGTTTGAATTTGATTCCACGCGGACTCATATTAGGAATCATTGTTGGAGTAGCAGCTGGTGCAATTTTAGGAATCTTCTTTGTTGATCTAAAAAACCCAAATGAACTAAATTTTGTTGAAGGAACTTCTCTTACAATTCTTACAGAAAAAACTGATTTTGAAAAAGGCGAAAAAATTCAAATCAAAATTATAAACTCTGGTACAGTTCCAATTTCGTTTTCTGATGCATCATATGGATTAAAAATCAGAGGGCTAGATGGAACCATTTTGTATTCTCCAATATCAGCTCAAGTAATCTCTACTCTAGAACCAAAAGAGGAAAAAATTTTTGAGTGGGATCAAATCAAAATTGACGGTGATCCTGTCCTTCATGGAACCTATAAAATCACTTCAAATGGTTTGACAATGGGCGAAAAGACTGTCAAAAAATCAATCACAATTAACATTTTCAAATAATTTTTGAAATTTCTCTTCTGACAAACGTATTATATAATCAAATTTTGCCGAAATACTAGTCGAAAGACTTGTGCCGGGATCGCCTAGCCTGGTAGGGCGCGCGCTTGGAAATAATTACCAGAAAGCGCGTTCTCGCAAGGGAACGAGAGTTCGAATCTCTCTCCCGGCGCCATCAATCCACTTTAAATCTCCACCCATTATCATATAGTGTTGGCACAGGAACTTAGAAAATCCAATGCCAATTTCATTAAACTACATTGAAAAAAATTCCATCTAGCAGTTTGTGTCAAATGTAATTCAGTATAATGTTCTTATACATTATTACTAAAATGCTATTAGGCGAGGATGTGGATGTATTCATTGTACCCCAATGCCCAAATGCATCAACTCATCCTTGTCAAGCTATGACGCTTTTCTTCTGGATAAAGATGATCAAAAAATATGAACTGATGAACATTTTATAACATCATTAAACAGTTTGCATCAATTGTCATTGTATTCCAACTGTCAATAACAAAAGGTTCTGAAATAATTACAACAAAATTTCGTTTACATTTCATAATAAGTGTAATTTACAGTTCGTGTCAAAAGCTGACCCTTGTTCGAGTTGAGGGTTTTTGAAAAATCATTACAAGTGATTTGTTTTTTAAGACAAACTAAATGGTGATTGAATTGGAAGGTATACTGGGTGGATCATAAGTAAATCCACTTTTGAACACAATCGTAACGCTAGAAGTGTAAGTATTTCCTGCCTTGGCACTACTGAACGTGAATTCTGCAATTCCACTAGAATCGGTAGTTACTGTGTCAGTTACCCCAGCATTAAATCCAGTCAATTCAATTGTCACTTGAGCTCCTGCTACTGGACCATTAGCATCAACAATTGTCACACTTGTAAAGATCTGGCTTTTGGTACTTTTTCCTTTCACCTTTGCAGTCATGTCAATACTTTGAACATGCATTTCATTTACTGGATTGACTGTGATTAACACTGTTACAGTATTGCTGTCAGCTGTTCCATCATTTGCATGGTATGTGAAGCTGTCAACTCCATTGAAGTCTGTATTAGGATCATAGGTAAATCCGCCATTGGCGTTTAGTGTCAAAGTGCCACCAGATACGTTAACATCAAGTACCGCAGTCAATGAATCTCCGTCAATGTCTGTATCGTTGATGAGAACGCCAGCTGCTGCGACTACGAGTTGTGTATTCTCATCAGTCATGTATGAGTCAGCTAGTGCTACTGGTTCATCATCTACTCCGTTTATGGTTAGTGTTGCAGTTGCAACATTACTAACTTGTCCACCAGCAGTTACTGTGTATGTGAATGAGGCAGGGCCGTTATAGTCGGTTGTTCCAGTGACTCCAACCGTACATACTCCTGCTATACAAGATGCTGCAGTGGTTATTGAAACATTAGTTAGTGCAGATAGTGCTGCTGATGTAGCAAGATCATTTTCTGCATCTGTG
>DRGT01000174.1 GCA_011055585.1 Candidatus Nitrosopumilus sp.
AGCTATGGGCCGTGCATTTGTTAATGCACCAGACATGGCTGCAGCTGAAGAACTAATTAAAAATGTAAATATCTATAATTTATCTGAAGTTGATAATTCTCCACAAGTACAATTCTTTGATGTGAGTGGAGAATCATTAAAGTTATCACATCCTCAAACTGAAGGTTTTTGGGAGTTCTTACATGAAGTTTATTCTAAAGAGACCGTTGTTAGACCTGAAGACAAAAATCTAATTGGATTGATGCATACAATAGGAATAGTACCTGGTGAGCCATTTCAACCTGATGATCGCTCCAAAGAGATCCTGGATAAAGCAGCCGTTGTAGCAGATTTGATGGCAAGAAATATTGCATATGATTCTCCTGTCAAAGAACCATTCCTTTTCTATCCTGACAAGAACTGGGAATTGGCATTTATGACTAAAAATCCACGCTATGAAGATGAACGGGGGGCTACACAGATTGAACAAAGAATGTCTTTTATGTATCAGGCAATTACAACCGCAGATGCAATGGTACTTGAACTTGTAGGAAAGGGTTCAAAATATCTAGGAACTTATAGAGATGCTGATGAAAATTTTCTAATTGGTTCAAATTCGTACCACTTGAACATACCAGCAAACGTACCTGCTGAAAACTTTTGGTCTTTAGTTGTTTATGATGCAGAAACACGTTCTATGATCAAAAATGATGTACAGCCATTACCTGCAATTAGATCACTAGATTCTGATAAATTAATACAAAATTCTGATGGCTCTTATGATGTGTATTTTGGACCAGAAGCTCCTGAAGATTTTGAAAACAATTGGGTAAAGACTAACGAAGGCGATGGATTTTTTGTATTTTTTAGATTCTATTCTCCAACTGAAGCATATTATGATAAAAGCTGGCAATTGCCAATGGTTGAAAAACTAGAATGAATGAGGTATCAATGAGGTATCACATTTTTTAAATATAGTATCAAATTACGAAATTAGGGCATGCGAGCAGCGATATCACTTCTTATTATTCCACTAATTCTTTCAATCGGAATTGTACCAGCTTTGCCCTTTGCTGATGCTTTAGAAGATAAAGATGCAGAAACACAATGCAGAGAAGGACTAGTTCTAGTTTTTAGAATTAATGCAAATAACTATGTCTGTGTTTCTGAAAGTACCGCAGATAAATGGGAACGATATGGAATTGCAGAGCGAGTTGGAGATACTTTTGAAAATGAAATCGAAGAACCCACTTCAGAAGAATTTGTAGCAGAAGAAACTCAAATACAAAATGAATTTGAAGAACTTAATGCTGTATATGCACAGTTAACCGAACAACCAAACATAATTGTAATAATGCCAGATGATGTTGGTTGGTATAACATTGGTGCATACCATGATGGAATAATGGCTGGCATTACCCCTAACATTGACAAGATAGCAGAACAGGGAATGCGGTTTACAGACTATTACGCTGATCCTAGCTGCACAGCAGGACGTTCAAGTTTAATCACTGGAGAGTTACCAATTCGTACAGGTCTAACAACTGTTGGACAAGCAGGTTCAGAAATTGGAATGCCTGCAGAAGCTCCAACAATTGCAACTATTTTGAAATCTATGGGATACAACACAGGACAGTTTGGCAAAAATCATTTTGGTGACTTGAACAAACATCTTCCAACAGTTCATGGATTTGATGAATTTTTTGGTTATTTGTATCACCTTGATACATTAGAAGATCCATTTCAGCGCACATACCCACAAGAACTAAACCTGATTCTTGGACCACGTAACATGGTTCACACCTGGGCAAGTGATGTAGATGATAATACAGTTGATCCTAGATGGGGCAAGGTTGGCAAACAAGTAATCGAAGATGCTGGTACAGTTCCACCAGAACGTATGAAAACTTTGGACAGTGAGATTCTAGATCATTCAATTAACTTTATGCAAAAATCACTTGATGAAGACAAACCATTCTTTGCATGGATTAATCCATCACGAATGCATGTTGTTACACACCTGAGTGATCATTATGATAGTTTAAGAAATTCAGAAAATGGTTGGACGGTCTACGAGGCAGGTATGGTAGAAGTGGATGATTTAGTTGGCGATGTAATGAATTTTCTTGAAACTAATGGAATTAAAGAAAACACTATTGTTGTTTTTACCACCGATAATGGAGCAGAGGTCTTCACATGGCCAGATGGTGGAATGACTCCATTTAGAGGAACAAAGGGTCAGATTCTAGAAGGAGGAATGCGTGTGCCCATGCTTGTACAATGGCCAGGACACATTCCAGTTGGTACAGTTGAAAATGGATTAATGTCAGGACTTGATTGGTTACCAACACTTGTTGCAGCTGCTGGCAATCCAAACATAACAGAGGAGCTCAAAGAAGGAAAAACTATGGGGGATACAACATACAAAGTTCATCTTGATGGATACGACCAACTTGATTTGCTAACAGGTAATGGCCCATCAAACCGTAATGTGATTTACTATTTTGCTCAAGATCAACTAGGAGCAGTTCGGGTTGGCGATTTCAAGTACCGATTTATTGATCAGCCAAACGGATGGTTAGGCGAAACAGTCGAAGTTGGATGGCCCATCATAACAAACTTGCGATTAGATCCATTTGAAAGAGCTGGAATGCCATCAGATGGAACTGATAAAGGTTCATTAGCATATTACAATTATTTTGTGTATGAGTTTTGGCGTTTTGTTGAATCACAACAAAAAGTTGAAGAGTTGGTTTTTACCTTTGTCGATTATCCCCCAATGCAGGATCCTGCATCATTTAATCTAGATGCGGTTAAGAAAAAAATTGAAAAAATGAGGAGTTTAGCAGAATAAACTACATGAAAGAATTCTATGACATGGATAACAAAACATTACTTGCAATTATTCCATTAATTCTTACAATCGGAATTATTCCTACAATTTCATCTATTGATATACCTGAATACATTCAAATTTGCGTTGATAAAGTTTGGATTGAAAGTGTCAATAACAGAATCGCATGTGTAACTCCTACTACTGCCGAAAAGCTAGTTGAACGAGGTTGGGGAACCCTGTTAGATATTGAAAAAGTAATGGAAGACACTTCAGATGAAAAATCTATCACTCCTGTTGTTTCAGGAGGGACATATCCAATTACTGAAACTCCAATAATTGGAAATCCTGAAAAAGAATTTCCAAAAAATTATGTTCCTGGAACTGAAGAGCTTGCTGAAGATGAAATTAGATTAACATTTTTGGGAACAGGGATGCCTTTTCCAACTCGTAATCAAGCTGCGGCTGGAGTATTGATGGAGTTTGGTAATGGAGATATTTTGATGTTTGACGTTGGTAGTGGAACAGTTGCAAATTTTAACAGTATGAAAATATCTCCAGCTGACCTTACAAAATTCTTCATCACCCATCTACATACTGATCATCAGGGAGACTTGGACATGTTTTGGGCTCAGGGGGTGGCTTTTGGTAGAGTTGATCCTATGCATGTATGGGGACCATCAGGGGATGGACATGCATTAGGGATAGAAGCTTTTGTTGATGGAGTTCTTGCAGCAAATCTTTGGGATCTCGCATCACGTACGGGACATATCCCAACAAGCGGTGCAGTAATTATTCCACATGAATTTGATTGGAGTAAATCTCAAGTTGTATATGATGAGAATGGAATTCAAGTAACAGCATTTCCTGCTATTCATGTAATGGCTGGAGCTGTAAGTTACAAAATAGAATACATGGGAACATCTGTTGTTTATTCTGGTGATACTAAAATCAACCAGTTTATGGTAGAACAAGGACAAGACGTAGATCTTTTAATCCATGAAACATTCCTCCCATCAGATATTTTAGCTGAAAAAACTGGAATGGACCCAGAAGCGGCTAGTGTTGTAACTAATGAATTTCACACTACAGCTAAAGCAGCAGGAGTAATTTTTGAATTAACTCAATCAAAAATGGGTGTAATGTATCATACATGGGTAACCGAAGAAACAATACCGCTACTCTTTGATGAATTACGAATACCCTATCTAGGACCCGTAACTTTGGCACAGGATTTTACAGTTTTCAACATAACTCCAGATTCTATTGTAGTCAGACAAGCATTAGTTGACGATGCTCCTTGGCCAATAGTTCCAAAATCAAGTGCAGAATCCGAATTAGATACAGAAAATGCTTCTGAGTTACCAGAATGGATATTAGAATATACTATAGATGTTGAGGAAGCAATTAAGGAAATATTAGAAAAGAGGAATAATTGATTTTCAAAATATTACTAACCATTATTCCATTAATCGCATTTGTATTTCTTACAAACTATGATGTTTATGCACAAGAAATTGATTTCGAATGTCCAAAAAATGAAGTTGTTGTTGTAAGAACAACAAATCCAAATCCAATATGTGTTAATGAATCAACTGCACATCGATGGGTTGCACTAGGACTAGCAGAAATTGTTGGCGAACCGATAAAGGAAGAAACTGAAGAATCTATCCCAGAAATTGAAGAATCACCCGAAGAAACTATTCCAGATTTTCAATACACATCAATTCCAAATGACCTTTCTCGAGCTCAATCTTCTCTAGTAACTATTTCAGGTGGAGAATTAACAGAACCAATCACATTTCAAACATTTTCTAAAGTTGAACCTGGAGACCAACCTGATTACATAACATCATTTTATGATTTAGGATTTGACACGTATTTTTCTCTAGAATCCAATCCTAGTACCGATAAAATTGAATTTTATAAGCTTGTTGCAAAGACTATCAATCCTGGAAAGGCTCCAGAATTATTTGATGTAAGTATTGATGTTTTGGCTGGTGATAATTCAGTAATTATAACAGTAAACTATCCAAAATGTAGAATTACAAATTATACTCCTTACTCTCAAGAATTCGTTCTTTTTTACCAGTATTCAGATGCAATTAATGAAGAAATTAGAGATAGAGTAGTTCTGTATTGTTCTGGTTTGAATTTACAAGTTTATGACGATGAAGATCAAAAAATAATTCCAACTAAATTACTGCCCTTTATTCCATCTGAGGATACAAGCGTTCAAGGCTATGTAGCTCATTTCTTCGGAACAGATTTTGATGGACTTTACACCGTTGAAACATTTTCAGATTTTTCACCATCACAAAATTTTATTGAAACACCTTTTGATGTAATCACTATTCCAGGATTTGATTTTGATTCAACACCTCAATTCTTTTTGGAATCATTACCAAGTAAAGACAAAGATGATCTTTACAGATATTTTGCAAAATGGGTTAACCCAGGCCAACCTCCTGAACTCGTTAACGTAAGTATAGACATGATTACAGGAAATGGAACAATCCTTCAGAGATGGAATTACATTGATTGCACTCTTTATGACTATACGATGCATCTTGAAGATAGTCTTTTGAAATTTTCTTACACTGGAGAACAAGCTCCTGAAATTAGAGACAAAAGTGAATTTACTTGCCTTGGAATGAATCTAGAGATTACTGGAGACAAACCTTTAGAAAAATTTCCAATAAAAGATCCAAAGTTTTTTGAAGAAGAACGAATTATTTCTCCAACAATTCCTGAATCAACTGAACGAGCTCAATCTTTTAAAATTAGTGTTTTTGGCGGTGAACTTACTCAAATTCACGTATCAGATAAGCTTCAAAAATTTGAACCACTACGAAGAGATAGAGGACCATTTACTCCACTTGGCCATGACAAACAATATGACTTTGGATTCATAATAGAATCCCTACCACAAAAAGAAAAAGCACCGTTTTACGAATTTATTTCTAGTTACATTAATCCAGGAAAAACACCAGAACCCTTTGATGTTTACATTGATACAGTTAATGGAGATGGAACTACTCTTCATAGATTACAATATACTAATTGTGATTCAGTAGATTTCTGGTGGTATCTACAACAAGCCAATTGGGTCTATCAATTTTCACAAAAAGAACAGGATGAAATTCGTGAGAGGTATATTTTTTATTGTGAAGGATTTGGGATAGATTTTCCTAAATAATTTACTCTTGATTAATGGAAAATATTAAAATTCAGATTATAGGACAATTGTTGCGTAAGCATAATGATTAACAAAGCATATGCAGCATTACTAACTGCTGCCATTCTACTAGTTCCATTTGGTGCCTTTGTAATTTTTTCAATAGAATCGCCAAACGAACATTCAGAAATTAAAACAATGCTTGATGCTTTTTGGTGGAGTACAGTAACCATTTCTACAGTTGGATATGGTGATCTAGTGCCAGTTACAGATTCGGGAAGAATTTTTGCAATTTTTTACATGTTTTCAGGAATTTTAATTGCTGGTGTGTTTCTGAGTCTGTTGGCCACTAGATTTTACAAAAAAAGAATTGAACGTTCAGTAGAACATGAAGCTACAGAATCTGAAAAAAAGATAATGAAAAAAATTGAAGAATTAGAA
>DRGT01000175.1 GCA_011055585.1 Candidatus Nitrosopumilus sp.
AATCCCATCCGGTCCATCATTAATACTAATATCTTATGACAGTTTGAGTATTAGGGGGAAATGAGTACAGGAAAATCATTATCAGAAATTCTAGTAAAAGACATTATGACAAAAGCTCTAATTTCAGTAGAACCTGGAACAACTGTTTTTCAAGTAGCAAAGATGATGGAGCATGGAGGAATTGGAGCAGTACTGGTCAAAAAAGATGGTACTACATCAGGGATAATTACTGATAGGGATTTTGCGATAAAAATTGCTACACAAAAACTTCCTTTAGAAACTCCAGTCGATAAGGTTACATCATATCCTTTGCAAACAATAAACTCTAGTGAAACAATTTTGACTGCAGCAGTTCAAATGTCATCAAAAAAAATTCGTAAACTTGCAGTAGTTGAAGATGGTAAAATTGTTGGAATTATTACTTCGACAGACTTGGTAAATCAATTAGCAAAGAAATAGTTTGAAAAACTGTTCTATTGAAAAATGGGTTTTGATTTAGACCACAAATTCTTGAATAATAGAATGTTTGAATAAATCATAGATTCAGAATTTGTCCAAAATGCTGTAACTTCTTTATTCGTATCATTTGCCTTCTTGACAAATAGGATCATTTCCTTTTCATCTTTAATGAGGAAACAAAGATTATCTTTTACACCCGCAGGTAGCTTTTTGACCTTTGATTTTTCAATTTCATCAAAAATATACCATGATTTTTCTGATGCGGCAGTAAGAAATTTGAAGTCAACAGAATTATTCTCAAATGCATCTAGAAAATTTGCATGATAAAATCTCAAAAAGTCCTTCTCACAACCTAAAATTAGGAATTCGTTTTCAGCACGAGAAATCATGTCTATGATTTTGCTATTTACTTGATTACCACCTCTTAGTGTCTGAAATTTTTCTTCTTGCTCAGTTAGTCCTTTTCCCATATTTGGGATGCTAGACCAGAGTTTTTTTAGAATGGGTTCTGATTTTTTCAAAGAGTTTAGTCTTTCTGATTCTGCATTTACTAGGGCAAAGATAGCTTTATCAAGTGGGACACTAGAAAACTTTGTTGGATGATCAAAACTTGCTAGAATCATTCCTTTGTTTTGAAGGGCAGTTAATAGATGATAGGTTTCTGTTCTTGGCATTTGTAAGCTTCTGCTAATTTCAATGGCTGTTTTTGAGCCAAATTTTCCAAGATAGAAAAACACTTTTACTTGATTTTGTGTCATGCCAAATTTTTGAAGTTCATCTCTAATCTCTTCGTATTTTTCTACATCGATTGGACAATTGCCAAATATGAGTTTCTTAGTGGTCATTCCCATAACTGGAAAAAAGCTGATCTATGTCTTAAAAATGTGATCGATCAAGTGTATACTATTAACTACAAATGATTACAATTAATTCAAACTACATCAAATTACTCATACCAAAAAATTTTTTGTTATCTTTCAAATATTTTTAATTATGCTTTAATCACTTGTAAAATTGAGCTATTCTTAATTGTATTTTTTTTCATTTGAACTTTAATCTTAACATGGTTTTTTTCAATTTCGATGCTAATGTTTCTAAACAAGGTTTCATATTTTGTGACTTTTTTTCCATCTGGCGTTATTGATTGTCCGTTTGGAATTAGTAAACCAACATCAATCAAGGAATTGATTTTTCTATATCCTGAAGTTTGTGGAATTTTACAATTTTTTAGAATATCTGCAATAATACGAGGTTTATCCAAAACTGAGTTCAAAATAGCTTTTTCATCATGATCGCCAAAGGACTCTAAGATTATTCTAGCTAATTCTTGTTCCTGAATTGTAATCCATTCGGCATTGGTGTTTTTGGCTTTTTCCAATTTGACTAAGTTTTGTAAGAATTTGGTTTCTAGACCATCTGCACCAGCACCGAAAAACTCTCGCAGAACACTGTCAAATTTGTTAAAATCTTTAATTGCAGGCACTAAGCTCATTCCATGTCTTTCAATTAATCGCTCTTCAATTTTATTTAGTGTTTTTTTTCCTAGATTTTCTTCAATTGTTTTTCTTAATGAGGGGACTAGAAAGTTGTCCATACCATTTTGCATGAAAAATGTAATACAATGTAATCTATAAAGTGGCGGTTATCACTATTAGCTACAGACAGATCCCTTCAAAAAAACATTTTTTCAAAAAAAATTCTTGTCATTTCCAAATATGACAAACAGTTTACTGATTTTTTATTTTTTAAACATGGTTTTAAAAAAAAATTACGCATAGAATTGTTATTTTTAATTACAAGTAACTACAACGTAAAGTGTTGTAGTAATAAGTATGTAATTATAAAAGACGTCCAAAGCATTTTTACCAAAAGTGGTAATAAGTAAATAGAAGTTGATCGCTATATTACTAAGAAAATGGCAGTAGATTACATGACACAAGTAATGAAAAAAACAGAAATTATTTCAATTAGAATGGATTCTAACCTTAGTAGTCAACTACATAAAAAAAGTGAAGAGCAAAAAGTTAGTCTTAATACTTTGATTAACAACATGCTTGATAAACAAGTACATTGGTATGATATAACTAACGAAATTGGTTGGGTAAGCATTTTCAGAACTACGTTTAAAGAACTAATGGATTCAATTTCAAAAGAAAAAGCCATAAAGATTGGTCAAACTGTAGGAAAAGATGATCTTCAAAACTCTATCAATTATTTTTATGGAAAAATAGATCTAACTACTGTCTTGGATTTGCTAAAGCGTAGATTTCAAACTATGAAGGTACAATTTAGACAAATTTCACATAATGGAATAGAGAAAATCATCATTCAGCATGACCTAGGTAAAAATTGGCCACATCTCATAGTTTCAGAATTAAACGAGCTACTTAATGAGATAGGGTATAGAATCATAAATGATGCGTACAACAAACGAGGATTTTCCTTCCAGATCATTTCAATTAGAGATGATTAAATTTTCAACTAGACAAAGTTCCTCAAATCTTCAATTAATTTCAAAATTTGTATTAATTTCAGCTTGAATTATTGGACGAAAATTTATGAACTTTACAAACATGATAGACCAATTGATTTTAGTTATAATTAATGAAAAATATTATAGTTTCTTAGAAGTTTTTGTGTGAAATTCTTCTAAAGTTTGTTCTAATCTTTGCTTTCTACGCTTCTGAATTAGACTGTACACAATCATTCCGACATTAATTATTGAAACAATTTCAATTAGATCAACTCCATAAAGTAAAAAGTCTAAAGCTGGATGTAGTCTTGAAATAAGACCATACTCAAGGTAAAGATCCGCATTCCAAACCATGTGTGGAATTTGAATGAATTGAATTATTGCAATTATGATTATACTTCCTAGAATTTTATTTTCATACCAGGTCCAAAATCTTTTCCACACATTCATACAAATTTTTTATTTTTGGAATACTTAAACAACTCGAAAATTAGTAAAAACTAATTAGACCAAACTAACTTTTTCAAGCCTAAAAATTTCTTAATTTTGTTAAGCTTAGATAACATTTTAAAATTACAAAATTCTTTGATTTGTATGACAAATGAATGCGAGCATTTTTCTCAAGCAAAAAATGTCTCACAAAAAACTAAAGGATGTGAAGAATGTGAAAAAGAACATTTACCTTGGGTAGCAATTAGAATGTGCCTTACTTGTGGACATGTTGGTTGTTGTGATTCTTCAGTAGGACGTCATGCTACAAAGCATTTTGAAGAAACTGGACATCCTATCATGGAAGCAGTGCACGATCACCCATGGAAATGGTGCTATGTTCACAAAGATTACTACTGAGACTAGATCAAATTGTATTGCACATAGAAAAGTTAAGGAATCTCAGAGGGCAGGGCATGGGCGATAAGACTTGGTATAGAACACACAATTTGTAATTATCATCTCAATTGATTTTTTAATAGTCAAAAATAAACTGATTCGATTTGAAGAAATACGGGCTTGGAAAATGGGACCTTTCAGATTTAGTAAAGAATCCAAAAAGTCCTGCATTTGAAAAGCAAATTAAACTTGTAGAAAAAAAGGCAAAGCAGTTTGAGAAAATTAAGTTAAAACTTGACCCAAAAATGCCTCAGAAAGAATTCTTTGGCATACTGCATGATTTAGAGGATATTTCAGAGAAAATGAGTATTGTTGGAGGGTATGCTTCTTTGTCATATGCATCAGATACTCAGTCTGATGAAGCAACATCATTGATGACTAGAATGTCAAAACTTGGTTCTGAGATTTCAAATAGAGTTTTGTTTTTTGATCTTTGGTGGAAAAGAGTTGTAGATGAAAAAAATGTAAAACGATTGATTAAAAATTCTGGTGAATTCTCACAATATCTAACTCATAAGCGCCTTTTAGCAAAATATTCTCTAACAGAGCCTGAAGAGAGAATCATCAACACATTAGATGTTACTGGCATCACAGCACTGGTAAAATTGTATGATAAAATTACTAATGCATTTGAATATCAAGTAAAAATTCATTCAAAAACTAAAAAGATGACTAGGGAAGAATTAACCAGTCGAGTACGTAGTCCAAAATCAAAAGTTCGTGAAGCTGCTTACAAATCATTATTTTCAAAATTTAAAGAAAACAAGGGAGTTCTTGGCGAAATTTATCAAAATATTGTTCTTAATTGGAAAGATGAAGGAATTGAAATCAGAGGCTATCCATCTCCAATTACAATGAGAAATGTTGGAAATGATATAGATGATAAAACCATAACATCTCTTCTTGAGGTATGCAAGAAAAATGCTCCTGTCTTTCAAAAATTCTTTTTACAAAAAGCAAAGATGATTGGAATGAAAAACCTAAGACGGTATGATCTTTATGCGCCATCGGTAAAAATCAAAGAGAAAAACTATCCATATGACAAATCAGTAAAACTTGTTTTTGAGTCGCTAGAAAAATTCAGTCCTAAACTCTCAAATTTTGCAAAAAAAGTTTTTGCAGAAAATCATGTTGATTCATCAAATCGCCCTGGAAAAAGAGATGGAGCATTTTGTAGTACATTATCTCCAAAAATCACTCCGTATCTACTTGTGAATTTTACTGGAAAAACAAAAGATGTGTTCACCCTTGCTCATGAACTAGGTCATGCGGTTCACAGCCAAGCGGCTTCAGACAAATCCATACTTGTTTCAGATGCACCATTGCCATTAGCTGAAACAGCCTCTACCTTTTCGGAATTATTACTCTATGATAATCTAGCAGATGAAATTTCTGATGATGAAAAAAGGTTGATGCTATCTGAAAAGATTGATGACCTTTACGCATCAATTATGAGGCAAGCATTTTTCACTTTATTTGAGGTTGAGGCTCATAAACAAATTGCAAATTCTACGACAGTTGACGAGTTATCAAAGACTTACTTTAAAAACTTGCAAGTGCAGTTTGGAAATTCTATAAAAATAACTGATGATTTTGCCTTGGAATGGTCCTGCATTCCTCACTTTTATCATACTCCTTTCTATTGCTATGCCTATTCCTTTGGAAACTTGTTAGCACTTTCATTGTTTCAAAGATACAAAAACGAAGGAAAGGACTTTGTTTCTTCTTATATCAACATCTTGGCTGCGGGAGGAGCTGAAAAACCTGAAACACTGTTATCAAAGTATGGAATTGATATTCGTTCACCAAAATTCTGGCAGGATGGATTTGATTACATAAAAGAACAAGTTAATTCATTGTCGAAATTAAACTGATTTTGATTTTATAATAATATGGGGCTGGCAGTCATACGCACAGACTGCCAGTCTTTTGTTCCCCGATCGGTTTGAATCGATGTCATCAAAACACCAAATATTAGGAATTTAAATCTTAGTTCTAATTTGAAAAAATCTTTGAATGAAGTTATATGGCATTTTGAATAATTCAAGTTATGATCTATGATATTTGGATCATGGGAGCCGTAGTAGTAGGAATTGTTGCATTTCTTGTAATACGTCGAATTAGAGAAGAATAGACCAGTTTTAAAATTCAAGTTTTATTTAACAAAGAAAATTAAAGAATCTAATGTTAGAAACTAACGATGCTGTAAAGGTTTTAGAAACTATTGCCAAAAATCTAATTGGTGTTGGAAAAAATGCTTCAAATTTTCAAAAATTACCTGATAAATTTTGGGGATATTTTGCAAAAGGACATGATCAAAAAGGAAAGTTTGGCGTAATAGTGACCTATTCTGAAGAGGGTTCTGATGTTGATGAACTGATTAAAATGTATGAGGAATGGGTTTCAAAAAACAAAACAGCACAAAAAAACAACTAAAAACATTTCAAGTGATGTAAAAGAATCATTTCATAGATTCGTTATCAGAATCGAGAAATTATGGTAGTAACATTAATAATTTCACTTGAAAACGAGCACCTTGTGTATAAAATAATTGTGTTAATTGCAGTTATTGGATTTTCATTTTACAATATTTCAGATGCTACTGCACAAGTACAATCGCCTCAACTTTCTACTTTTCAAGAAACCGCTCAAATTCTGATTGACAAACAAATTTCAAACAATGTCATTGCTTCAATTACTCTTCAAAGTACAAGTAATCAGGAAATTCGAATTCCATCAGAGCTTGAGCAACAAATTCGAGAAAATGAAAGAATTATTGCGATAGTATTAACTAGTGAAAAACAATGTGTACTTGGAGTTTTGGATGAATCATGTATTATGATTAATGTCCTTAGAGATCCATCAGATAAAGGAATAATAGAGATTCAAGACAATACAAGAGAGATTGGTGATTCATTAATTGACACCATCAACGAGGTTTTTGATACTAATGCAGAATTTCATTCTGTTTATTTGCACCAAAGTGCTTTTGTGAATCAAGCGTTAGAGACATCTGGAGTAATATCTGGTAGAGGAACCGTTTCTGCAGTATATACCATGCCACTAGAAGATACTGAAACGATGTACTCTAAAATTTCTGCATTGTTAATTCCACAAGTAATCAGAGATTCAGGTGGGTTTTATGAAACTGCTAAGCAATTGTCCTCAGAGCCCAAGTCAGCAATGACTTTTTCAATGATCACGAGAGAAAATTCATTTCTTTACCAGCTAAAGCTTTCAGTGTTTTATTCTAATGCTGCAAACATTGATGTTATTAGTCCATTAGAATTTTTGAAGATAGATTCTCTTCATAGATCAAATTATTTTGCAAATGGCTTTTATCCGCTCAATTCTATTTTGCATGTAGTAATTTTATCACCAGAATCAACTAATGTAAATGAAGTAAAAGGAAACATTATTCCTACTGAAGTTGTTGATGGGGAGAAAATTCCAACAGATCTTTCAATAAGTGGTTGGGTTTTTGATCCAGAGTCAGGTAACAAGATTGATGGAAGATATCTATTTGGTCAAGAATTTTCTGTTAGTAAAAATGAACTCGTTTTTACTTTGGGTTCTGCAAGCACTGAACAAGTTCTAGAACTTGATGAATCAATTATTGTTTTAATTATTGTGATTGCATCTAGTGCAGCAGCTGTATTTTTCTTGAAAGGATTCAAAAAGAAAGTTTAGACAAGTAAAACTGCTGCGGCAAAAACTGTTGTCCACTTGCCATCTTTGTTTCCAATGGCAATTTGTGTAATGTTAGAAGTCTTGTAAATTTCTCCTGAAATGTTCCATTGTTGCCGTTTTTCATCCCAGCTTTTATCAATATCAAAATGAATTCCTAGTGAAGAGGCAAGCATTTGTGCTGCAACGTCTTCAGCATAATCACCAGCTTGTTTTTCTGTTTGTCCATAAGAATCGTATTCAGATAGGTAACCGTAACGGTTAGCATCTTTTGGTTGGGCAATTCCAACAGAAGCTGCACATAATCTGTGAGGTTCATTTGTTTGGTTTTTAGAATAAATCGAAAAAAGGATCTGGCCCGATTTAATTATATTTAGGCCTTGATTTCTTGAAATTAATTTTGCATATGGTGGAAAAATGCTTGAAATCAAAACAAGATTAGTTCCAGCAATTCCAGCATCTCTTAAGGCATATTCAAAACTGGTTAACCTATCCTCGTGAACACCCTTTCCTTTGGTGAGAAATAATTTCTTTGCAATGAGGTCTAACAATTCTTCATTTTGTTTCTAGTCTAATTATTTATATTTTGAGCAAAATCAAGATTTTTAATTAAGTTGTTTTAAGAGTTCCGAAATTTCTTTTCCATGATTTTCAACATCAATGTCTCGAAAGATTTTTCGAATTATGCCTTTTTTGTCAACCACAAATGTGGAGCGTTTTGCCAGACCGGCTATGTTAAGTCCTGCATATTTTTTGCAAGTATCTTTGCCTGTATCGCTAAGATGTTGATATGGAATTTCATATTCATCAACAAATTTTTTCTGGGCATCAACTGTATCAATTGAGATGGCAAACAAAACAGAATCAGTTGATAAAATATCCGGATATGAAGAGATTACACTTTTTGCCATTTTGAATACCCTTTTTGATGGACATGCAAAGAGATGATTTTTGGGATAAAAGCACAGTACTACGTTTTTTTTATCTAGAAACGAATCTAGGTTGATCATGCTACCGTCATGTGCAGTTAATTCAAAATTTGGAGCTTTGTCTCCTTCCTGCATGACTATATTATTCTTGTAGACTATATAACAAGTGACTTAGATGTTAGTAGAAATAGTAACTAGAATATTTATAGAATAATACTTATGTTTTGTTAAATTGGAATTAGAGTTTTTTCAATCAGAGGGTTTTGTAATTGGGTATTATGTTGTGACAGTAGCTGCATCACTTGCATTAATTAAAGAAACAAAAAAACGAATAGTCAATTTAAAAAAAGGCTTTCGTTCTATGAAATATGCGCCAATCGCGTATGGAATACTTTTTGCTTACATCTTTTTGGCGTTTGAGTATGTTGATTCAATTCCAATTCTTAATTGGAGTTGGCTAGGATACAACATTGCATTTGGTCCATTTGCGGATCAAGGGTTTTGGGGAATCGTGCCGTTTCTTCCACTACTTGTTTACATGTTTATTCATATCAACTATGTAGAAGAGCTATATTTTAGAAAATCAAAAAAGATGGTTGTGGTTTGGGCATTAATTCACATTGCAATGGGAATAAAGATTCACATGGCATTAGTGCTATTACCAATTGGATTTTTGTTCAAGTATATTTATGATAAAAAAGGAATTGAGCATTCTTATGCAATGCATTTTGCAACAAACGTGTTGATTGTAATATCGCTATTTTTTTCGTTTCTTTCTTGATTCACGTGGCTCTCTAGTAAGAAAAATCCAGCCAACTAAAGCGCCTAATATGAGATTGGTCACTCCCATCAGGGTAAACATGAAAGTTGGTTGAGTGATACCAAGACCGTGTCCTATTAAAATTCCAAATATTCCTGATCCAAAAAACAAAGCCATTAGACCTTTGAGTTTTTTTGCTGGAAGATTCTTGAATTGCATCGTCGATTTGCTCAATATTGGACATTATTAAAAATTGACGGTGATTTTGCAAACATGATCAGCCCAAGAGATAACACTTTAAACTATCCAAATTTGCATTTTACCTCGTGCCAATGTAGCTCAGCCTGGCTAGAGCATTCGCCTTGTAAGCGAAAGGTCGAGGGTTCAAATTCCTCCATTGGCTTTTACAATAATGGTTAAAGCCCCTCCCGAGATCCTATATTTTGTGAAGCAAATAGTGCGAAAAAGGTTCACGGACCTTTACTACCATGATAAAAGATTAGAGATGTATCACAAAACTGCAAAGCGAGAATTTTCAGAATCCAATTTTGCCCAGTATGAGAAATATGACGAGTTTATGCTTGCGTTTTGAATCAATGTTTTCCATTTATTCTCCCCTCAATCTTAATTCCTCACGCCTCAACAGGTGTTTTTCCCTTAAGACCAATGTGTAAACGAATGTAATTATAAAATAACTAAAACTGAATTATCGGAACTTACCAGATTTGCACTTGTGTAAGGCTTTAACCAATTTAGTAAAGCCCTTTGATAGATTTGGTAATCCTGTATAGATTACCCGCATTGAATTAGTTTGAAAAGTGAATTAAACTAGGAATATTTTCTATTAGTCAATAATTCGTATCAAATGTAGGCTAAGGAGGAACTTGTGGTAATCCAAGTCCTGTTGCTGTGTCATCACCAGCAGACCAAATATCACTTGCAAGACCAAACAAGTAATTTCTAGTGTTCTGTGCATTTCCTTGCCAGAACTTTGCTGCTAATCCACTAACATGAGGAGTTGCCATCGATGTTCCTGAAATTGTGTAATAACTTCCATCATTCCAAGTAGATTCTACAGATACACCTGGTGCTCCAAACGCTACTTCTCGCTCTTCTATGACAGAGTCACCATCATTAATTCCTCTGCTTGACCAGCTTGGTACAGATACAGTGACGTCAATTGCACCAATAGCAAGAACATTCACATTTGCTCCAGGATAATCTATGCTACCATCTGCAGGACCATCATTTCCTGCTGCCGCTACAATCAAAACATGTGGGTTTCGTGCAATAGCTGCACTGATCAAAGAACTTTGTCTATCGCCACCCAGACTCATACTAATAATATTTGCACCATTACTTCCAGCAAAGTCAATAGCTTTAGCAATGTCATCTGTCCAGCAACCAGAAGCACATACTTTGTATGCCATTAGATTTGCAGCTGGTGCAACACCATAAATTCCCAAATTATCAAATCCACCATCAGCTAGAATCGTTCCAGATACATGAGTACCATGTCCATTGTCATCCTTGCATGTGTTTTTTATGTTGGGACCTTTGGTGAAATCTTTACAATCTATAATTCTATTTTTTAGATCAAGATGATCCTTATTGACTCCAGTATCTAGTACGGCAACATTAATTCCATTTCCACCACTCGGAGTAACTGCCGCATCTCTGTAAATTTTACTTACACCCCATGTAATTTGGTTGGATGGATAAGAAGTTCTTGTATTGTCAGTACCGCCATCATCACCGCCACCATTTTTACATTCTGGCCAAGGGTCACATTTTCCTGGTGGTTTTGTTATTTGATATAATGGAACTAGTTCAACTTCAAGTCCAGCTCTTTGCAAACCAGCTGCTTGATGTTCATTCAAGAATGTGGTAAAACCAACATCAAAATTATGCCTTACACCAAAAATGTCTTTGAGTCCTTGATTGTGATTTTTTATTAGATATACCCACTTTGAGTCTAGATCAGGTTTTTCTGCAAGAGTTTGAGCGGATGCATATGAAGATATAACTACTGAAGAGCTCGCAACACCTAAAACAGCAATAATGCCAACCATTAGAATAATTTTTTTAATTAGCTGATCTTTCAATGCAACGTATTACGATGTATGTTATTTAATGATGTTCAATTGTCATATGGTTTCGTGACAAAAAAACTTTTTTGTAACAAAATTGTATTACAAATGATCATCAATAAATACAATCATTATGAAATGTCAGTGTTTAACGATTACATACATCCTCTTAAATGAAATAAATTAATTTTTGTTTCAATGAATGGATATACAAAAAAAGTATTACCTGTAACTATAAGCTTATTTGTTTTAGGAATTTTTGGTTTTTCTGAAAATGTATTTGCAACTACTGACTGTACATTTACCATATCTGGCAGTACCATGATATTGGATGCTGATTGTACCACTGATGAAACCATCTTGATACCAGATGGTTTTACTCTAGATGGTAACAGTAATACAATTACTGCAGTTGATCCTCCAGCAGGCCATTTTGTCGGTGCAGTAGTTCAAAATGACGGAACTGAAGCACATGTAAAAAATTTGATTATTAGTTCGGATTCACTAACAAACGTTTGTGATGCAGGAGCCAACAGATTACGTGGAATTATGTTTGAGGGTGCATCTGGTTCGATAATTCACAATGCAGTTGTAAACATCAATCAAGGAGCTAGTGGTTGCCAAGAAGGTAATGCAATCGAAGTAAGAAATGCGCCATTTGATGGCACACACCCTGATACTCAAACCGTGGAAATTTCTCACAACAAGTTAACTGATTGGCAAAAAACTGGAATTGTTGCAAATGGTGATGTAGATGTTAACATACACCACAATTATGTAGGTGCTAGCGCAACACAACTAAATCTAGCTGCAAATAGTATTCAACTTGGTTTTGGAGCTACTGGAAGCGTAACTCACAATAATGTGGAGGGAAATCAATGGAAAGGAACATCTTTCTTTGCAGCATCAGCAGTGTTAGTTTTTGCAGCTGAAGGCGAAGTTAGTAAAAACAACATTTCTGGTAATTCTGATGTAGGAATTTTTCTTGTTGCAGATAACGTTACTGTTTATAATAATCGTGTTTTTGATATAGGCGATGATCATCCCAACTCTTGCTGTGATATTGGTGTAGGTAATTTTGGCTCAGATAATGTGATCACAAACAACAAAGTAAGAGGTTTTGAAGAACCATACGATGGAGTTTCAGGTGGCAAGAACAAAGTAATTCCAGGACCACAGCCGGGAAACGTATTTTTCTAATAACTAATTCTTTTTTCATTAACATTTGATACGAACTGTCAATCCTGAAAATTCTTAATTCAAATTAAAAAACATAAGCCAGAGTGGATTGATTCAAAACTTAGAAACAAATTGATGTTATACTAATGACTCTCTTACTTTTGCGGTTCTGGTAGAATTTGGTTGTTACAGGAGGACGAAATTTTGTGGTTAATTGCTGGCTCATTATCCTTTCACCATTCTTGTCACTAGATTAGGCACTAACAGTATAGTTCTTCTTCCAATCATATTGGTATTACGTCAGGTTATCTCATAAGGACTGTGGAATTTTTTGTACAAAACTTGTTCCAAAAAGGAAAAATACAAATTTATATTTGATACGAACTGTTAATCCTGAAAATTCTTAATTCTTAGTTATCATATAGAATATTACGAGAAAATTACAGAATATTGGATTAGGTTTTGCAGTTATTACAGTGAATTGCGTTATTTTTCCTGAAGTAAAGGTTGGAAAAGGTTCTTTGGTTGGTGCAGGTAGTATTTTAACAAAAGATCTTCCCCCAGGTCAAATTACAGTAGGAAATCCCGCTAAAATTATTGGACCTGCATCCAAAATCAAACTTACAGGTTCAAATAAACCTGCTTATCCATGGAGATATCATTTTCACAGAGGTTATCCAAAGGAAATAGTTGATATTTGGATGAAAGAACGTCCCTGATCCCAGATGGAAATTAGATGAAATTAATTCATATCGATTTTAATAATTCTGACAAAATTATTTTTAGTTCAATTTTTTTTATTTCATTTTTGTTATTCTTTTTTTATGTAAACTTGAATGCATTTGATAATTTCTGGGACGAAAAGAATTATTTATACAATAGCCAAAAAATACTAGACAACGGATTATTTGGCTATGAATCTGAATTTAGGCCTTATCTTTATCCAGCAATTATAGCAAGTCTAAAAATAATTTCCAATGATGATATTGTAACCACTAAAATTATCATCAGCGTGTTACAATATGCTGTTTATCTAGGTTCGGTGATTTTCATTGCGAATTCTGCAGTTTGGAAGAATAATAATAAAATAATATGGCATTCCGTGATAGCACTTGGATTTCTCAATCCATTCTTAATCCAGGCCACAACACTATTTCTGACAGATTTATTGGCATCATGTTTTATAGTGGTGTCAATTTTTAGTTTAATACGTTTAGATCTTAACCGGTCGAAATTTGTCCTTTTCGCAATTGGTCTTTTTTATGCTGCAGTTATGCTAAGACCATCCTCTGTGATATTGTTGCCAATGGTTGTGGGAATAATATTATTTAGATTTTTGAAACACAAAAATATTAATTTTTTAAAGATTTCATTAATTTCTTTAGTCTTACTCATAATTATTATGCCTCAACTTTATCAAAATGTGACAAAACAAGGTGAGTGGACGCCTTTCGTCACAGCTCCACTTCTTGAAATGGCGCTTTCTGGGGCTACTATTCATATGAAAATGGTAACTATTGTCGTTCCGGGAGAAGAGGCACATATGCATTATTATCCTCCCTTTCAGACCGGTGACAGAATTGCAAATATTTACTTAGTGTTATTGGAAAATCCTTCTAAATTCCTATTTCTATATTCCTCTCATATTTTTGCTGCTTTTGATTGGGACTATGTTGATACCTTCATTAAAGAATATCATCCTCTTAACCGAATTCCATCATCTCTTTTAATCTATTCTACGTGGTTTTTTGCCATTTGTGGTTTTTTTGCAACTCGCAAAAATTTTTTCACTGCAAACCGTTTTTTGTTGACGACAATAATTATTTCAGCAATTTTATTACTGGTTTTTATTGCAACTATATCGCCAGAAGTAAGATATACTTATCCAATCTTTTTATTATTATTACCGTTTTCTGGTTATGGTATAAAATATATCTTTGATTCAACTATTCACTACAACAAAACTTCAAAATTATGGATTAAGAGAATTGCATTCATTACCGTATACTTGTTATTTATTTCAACGTTTTTTTACATTTCATTTTTATTTTCCTCCCAAACAGACCGCATAGATTGGTTTGGATTCTTTAATTTATAATTTTTCTTAAAATTAACCTTAGAAAAACTAGTCCTATTATAGAAGCAAACCAGATGTTCACAAACCTCAAAACTATTACTAATAAAGTCGCAAGCTCAAATTCAACATCATGATGCAATAACATGCCCAATATACTGGCCTCTGTAACAATTATGCCCCCTGGCACAAATGATAGTATACCAATAAGTGTAGAAGTATAATATATCTGAGAACTTGAAAAAATATCAAAATCTAAACCAAATGATCTAAAAATAAGAAAAACTATAACAACTGTAATTAATCTAGGAACTATTGATAATAAAAGTAAACTTAAGTTTGTTCTAAATTTTGTTAATACATTTATCGTTTCCTCATACTCATCAATGTTAATTGATTTATTTTTTAAAAATGATACTTTTTGAATTAATCTATTAATTGTGTTAAATCCTCTAATTTTTTTTAAAATTATTATAATGGTAACACAGAGAGTAACACCTACAGAAAAAACAATAATCGATTCAATGAAGGTTGCCCAAATTAATAAAAATCCTATAATAATCACAATCGAAGTTAAATCTAACCATTTTTCGTAGACTACAACAGGCACAGAGCTGGAATATGATTTTGATATCTTCTTTTTTAAAATGTATGATTTAATCAAAGAACCAATTCCTCCAGGTATTAATACCATGGATAAACCTGCCATGTATACACCTAGACTTTCTTTCAAAGACGAGCTAAGATTTGTTTTTGATAATAAAACATGAAACCTAAAACTGAAAATTAATAGTCTTAATGCTAGAAGCGGAAAAATAACTAAATAATATTCAAGTTTAACTTTTTGTAAATTTGAAGTTAATGCCTCAGCATCAGAAATTACTAAAATCCCAACATAAAAACTGAAAATAACTATTAGTAAAAATGGCGCTTTTATTTTAATTCCTTTTGAAAAATCCAATAGTAAAAATCGAATTTTTTTCACCCATTTAAACTTAAATTAATCAACAATCCTCTTGCTATCCCCTTTTATACAAAATTGTTAAAAACATATCTTAGAAATTAATTTGTTAGATGATGAATGAAATTGGTAGCGAATTTGACTTAAATCCAAAATTATTTAAAAATCGTGTAATCAACTGGTCCAATTTTTTTCCTAAAAAAAACTAATTATTTTTGGCTAGTGGAAGAGATTCATTAATTTATGCAATAAAATCTTTTAAAGTAAAAAAAATTTTGGTTACAGGTGGTGCAGGTTTTATTGGAAGCGCATTTATTAGAAATTATTTAAAAAATAATCCAAATTATACTTTTGTAAAAGAGGATATTAGAAATCTTGACAAGATAGATGATCTAGCAAAAAATTCTGATGTTATTATTAACTTTGCAGCTGAAACTCATGTTGATAGAAGTATTGCGAACCCATTACCATTTATTGAAACAAACATACTAGGAACATATTCACTTTTAGAAGCTACAAGAAAACATGATCATCTTTTTATGACACTATGCGATCAAAAAAATGGGTAGCAGTTAGCTGGAAAAAACATTGACTGGTAAAAACCAAGTGACAGATTGATGTGTTAACTTGGTCGATCTGTTTAGCACGTTTGCAAGTCAGTGGAAGTTAGTCTTTGGATTAGCTCTTGGATTCAGTTAATTGCTGTCCAACTTTTAGTGTGTGATTGTTTTATTTTCACGAACCAGTAGTTGAACTTTGTATAAATTAAGAATTTAGAAGAAAATCTGTAATTTCGTTAATCGTTTCACACTTTCTTAATCACAATTAAATAATTTCATGGTGTATTCAATGCCAATTTCTATGAATTATTTTGAAAAGAATCAAGTCTAATCGACAGTTCGGTAATTCTGTTGATAAAAAAGTATGAACTGATTAACAATTGATCATCCTTAAGTAATTTTATTGCTATATTATTATGGGCATTGGGTAATATTACCTCATCAGTATTATTCTCTCTTCGGACATTGGTACTGCTAGGTTACTTCGATATTGCAAGTACTTCTAATCCTTCTTATTGGAAATTTTATCAAAAAGGGGAACAATATTATGACTTATCTTAGCCTCAAAAATGAAGAAATTGATTTTAATAGTGTAAAGTTAGTAGAATTTTGGGAAGGTGTTTATCGCAGTAGTTGGCATTTACATTCAAGCCCCACAGTTTCCGACAGATATTATTATAACATGGTGGTACGTTTCTTTAAAAAATATGCCCCTGTTAGACCAGGTTTACGTGTTCTCAAGTTAGACATGTACAATGAAGCAACTAGTACAAATTATGCTGATTATTATCTTAAAGGGGGCGCAGAGATGGTTTTTGCTGAGATTTCAAGGTCTATTTCCCAGCATGCAAAGCAAAAGTTGAGCGATGATGGTTTTGACTCGCTTGTAAACCCAATCCAAACTGATTTTCGTACTTTGCCATTCAAAGATGAATGTTTTGATGTATCATGCTCTTTTGGAAGTATAGAGCATACCCCCCAATGGGGAAAAACCATAGCTGAGCAGATAAGAGTTGTAAAGAAAGGGGGAGTTGTCATAATAGGCGTACCAAATATCTATAATATTTGGATGCGTTATCATCTCAATGTATTAGTGGATAAATTGAAACTTCTTGAAAAATTCACTAACTTTGAGATTCATTTTACGCGTGATAAGCTAAGTCAGGTTGTAATAAAACACGGTCTAAAGAATGTTAAAATTTCTGGATACCATTTTTTTCCTAAAATTTTGCGGTGGGTGGATCTTTATACAAAGTGTCATAACGAAAAATTTAACAAAATTTATTCATTGTTAATTGCGCCAGGTCTTTCTTTTTGTGCAAAACTAGAAAATAAGGAGACTCGGCTCAATCTTCTTTCTGAGAACCTAATTGCTATAGGAGTAAAGTAGAAACCTACATTAAATTATTAAGTACATTTTCTCTATTTGATGTAGTTCTGTTGCAAAATTCAAATCCGAAAGTTTGGTTTCGGTAGAATTTAGTTAAATCATTTTTCGATATAACGTGAATCAGTACGGATTTTTTATGCGTAGAAAGGGGGGATACTATTTTTACTCTTTATCAATGAATTCGTTAGGTTTTGATAATAATGACGTAAAGCGTCCCTGTAATTATTGTGGTAATGAATCTAAACTGATTTAGAGTTCTGAACTAAAACGATAAGGCCCTGCATGAGTATTGGGCTTTAACTAATTTTGCAAAGCAATTCATCACAATCTGGACAATATTGACACGGCATAAAATCGAATGTAGACGATACGTGGTTTTCAGTCATAATGATCTTCTAATATTGTTTACCTGCTCAGCCCACTTAGCTTTGGTTGCTCGATAGTTATGCAGGTATGCTAAAAGAATTTTAACTAATGTCATATACTCATCGACTAACTGAGTTTCTACCACAGAATCACTGAAAGTGATTTCATCACTAATCTTATGGCATTTCATTATGGCTTTTACATCACTACTAATTATCAAATTTTTATCTTTTACTTTATGTAAAACGGATGTGAAAACATCACTCGTGTTTGTATCTATTTCATGTTGAGAGGCATAAAGCTTGAGTGCAGCACCAGCTGCTTGGTCAATGTTTTGTAGGGCTAATCTGTTTGCTGATGGCAGATTACTTTCTTTTAGTATAACACCAAGGCACAGCTGTGCAACTATTTCATTTTTCATGATTGCATTCTATCACTATACCAAAATAGGTCAAAGTACAATATAATATGAGTTCATGATGGTTCTAGACTCTGAATTTCGTAAATTATTGGAAAGAGAACTTAGCAAGTCTTTGGAAATAATAAGTAAAGAAAACACAGATTTTAAAGAGATTTGGAAGTGTACCCATGAAAACGACTTTTTGTATGGATGGCACATGGGCAGAGCTGATGACTTTTGTAGGAATCAATTCTTTTTACACTATCACAAAGCCCCCGAAAAGGACGACATGAAAGAGATCCAAAAAATTATGTTTAAACACGCCAAGGATTTTCGTGAACAACTCGAAACTTCTGATTAAGATTTGATACGAACTGTTAATCCTGAAAATTCTTAATTCTTAGTTTAATCAGAAAACATAAGCCTCAGTATGATATGATCTAACTATGGTATGCAATACATAGTTGGGCAGACGTTAATTCAAAGGTGTGATGATTGTGAGGATAATTTTGCACATTTTCAGGTTCAAAAATCCATAGGGGGTAATTGGTTTGCTTACTGTGAAAAATGTAGTAAAATGATCAAACTAGAACAACAGTTAGAAAAATAATTTAATGTAATTTCAAAAGTTAAATATCTACATTCAACTTGTGAGAGAAGATCTGATTTATCTAAAAGACTGAGTATAATACAAAGACTATGAGGAACTTACCAGTTTTTGGAATCATAATATTTTCCATAACTGGATTGTTAATTCAAACACCTTCCTTTGCCCAATCTGATTTTAATTCAGAAGCACTTGGACTTGTAATGCCAACAATTACAATAAATCCAAATTCAGGTCCACCTGGAACAAAAGTTGAAATCAAAATCACAGACATGTCTACACCACCTAAAGGGATAGATCCTCGAATAGAGTTCTTCATATATTTGCCATTTGTGCCAGCAATTGGTAGTAACATCCCACATAATTGTGCTGGAGAATACTGTCTTCCAGTTTATTCATTTGAAGAGATTGGTTCAGGTAATTTAGCACCAAAAACAATAACATTTACTTTGTTTGGTAAATCAAATCCAAAACCAATTGTACAAGGAGGTTTTATGGAGTCAGTGTGTGATTTAAAAATAAATGGACAAACAATTGAAAGATACGGAAATACTTGCAGTGATAAGGATCAACCAGAAAATGAATACGAGATCAAATTTGCTTGGGGAATTCAGAGATCAGATAAATATGACATTAAAGAGACGCTAGTCTTTACAGTAACGGAAGGAATTCTTGAAGCTGAAGAAAAGAAGCCAGAAACTGCTGAAGAAAAGAAGCCAGAAACTGAACCAGAACGTGAAACTATGGTAACTGAAATGCAACAAAAACCAGATGATTCGGCTGGTGGCGGTTGTCTAATAGCTACTGCAACATATGGTTCTGAACTTTCTCCACAAGTGCAAATGCTTAGAGAAATCCGTGATAATTCATTATTGCAAACACAATCAGGTCAGTCCTTTATGGAATCATTCAACTCGTTCTACTATTCATTTAGTCCTGCAATAGCTGATTATGAAAGGGAAAATCCAGTATTCAAAGAAGCAGTAAAGGTAACAATTACTCCTCTTTTAGCCTCACTTTCTATGCTAAACTATGTTGATTTGAGTTCAGAGGAATCTGTTTTGGGATATGGAATAGGAATTATTCTAATGAATGTTGGAATGTATTTTGTAGCACCTGCATTCCTTATTATTAGAATAAGAAAGCTATTTCATTAACATTTGATACGAACTGTTAACAGATTTACTGAAATGCAAAACCGACTTCAGAATTTCTACATCTTACAAAATAGATGTTCATCTACTTTAGTGAACTAGTTGTCTAAGCTTGCGAAGGATGTTCTGCTACCCAGTCAACGATTTTCATGATATCTTCAATGTATGTCTGCTTGTGCCCTTCAACATGCACATACAGAAGATGATTATTTCTTAATGGAACAGTGACTCGCTTTAACTTCTCGTAATCTACTATGGCATATCTCCCCCTTCCAATCTTTGCAGAAAGTTTGTCACGATCCTTCCAGTTCTCACA
>DRGT01000176.1 GCA_011055585.1 Candidatus Nitrosopumilus sp.
GTGCAGGTGGAACACCAGACTCTGATGGAGATAGAATACCAGACAACTTGGATTCATGTCCAAACCAACCAGAAACTTACAATGGAATTTTAGATTTAGATGGTTGCCCTGATGATTACATTTCAAGCATAGACTCTGATCAAGATGGTCTACCTGATGCAATAGATGCTTGTCCTGCCGAACCTGAAACTTACAACAAATACCAAGACGATGATGGTTGTCCTGACACTGTAACAAGTACAGCTTCAAGCTATCAATTCCCAGATGCAGATGGTGATGGTATTGATGACAGATGGGACCAATGTTTAGATCAAGCTGAAAACTATAACAATTATCTTGACTGGGATGGTTGTCCTGATATCACTCCACCAGATTCAAGTGGAAATGTACTTCCTGACGCAGATGAGGATGGAATCCCTGATGAAGATGATGCTTGTCCTACAGCTCCTGAAACCTGGAACAAATTTGATGACAAAGATGGATGTCCAGATCAAATTCCAGGTCAAGCAAGAGAAATTCATGACCTTGATCAAGATGGAGTTATAGATGAATACGATATGTGCCCAAATGATGCAGAGGACTTTGATGGCGTAGATGACGCTGATGGATGTCCAGATAATTAAAAATTCTTTTTTAATTGATTCAAACTAGTTTCAATAATTCACGGAAGCTAACCAAGAGGAGTTGACCGTCTTGAGGTACTGAACTGTCGTACGGTCCTCAATAGCAACAAAACCTATCATTTGGAGCACTTGGGTTAGCCTCCGTGATACAAAACGCAATTTCAAAAATAAAAACCACTCTCATCTTCATTGAACACAAATCGTATCTTAGAATAGTAGAATTACTACGTGTTCCTTTTTAGCGATCATGACGTAATTACGATTTACGGTGAGCAGGACGATCTATTGTTGCTTCTCCCGCAGCTTTATGTGAACCTGCTTACCACTTTTTAATTAAAAACAAATGGACCTGAAAAAAAGCCAGGTCCTTAAAGAACTATAGCTCTATTGTTCTTGCTTGCTCGAACAACAGTATAATGGCATTGTCATATTTAACCTTCATTACTAGATGGAATATTACAAGCCAAATCTGCTCAGAAAAATTGTGAGTTTCAGGATGTGAATGGTCTTTACCATTCACAAACCGCCCACCAATCGATATTATCGATAATATAGTTACATCATTTTCAGAATTAAGGCTTTTGGAATAGTGGAAAAAATTATGAAGTGATTATTTTTTTTCTTTTTTTTCTTTTGGCTCTTCTTCCTCTTCTAAGCCTTGAATTTTATCTTCTTCATATGGCATTTCGATTCGTGCTCAAATCAATAGATGAATCTATGACTAGCAATGTTTGGTTTTTTTTACTGCCAGATCAGTTTTTTCAATATTACACACAAACTATTTGTGTATCTTTAATAGCAAATTTGAGTATATTACAAATGGAAGCTGACACCAAACCGTTACTCCCTTCATGAGTTTGGACGGAATACATATTGAACATCCATCGGAAAACGGTTCAATAAGGTATTTGATTCGTGTTAGCTTCCAGAAATTATTCTAAAGGAAAATCAATGTCACAGTTAGAACATTTTCCTCTTTGGCCTTTGTATAAATCACTAAAATATTGATTTACAGGATTATTACAATTCCCGCAAAGAATGATCTTCTTTGACATATTCATATTTGTTTAAAAATCATATAGCAAGTTGTCAGTTCAGAATGAAATACACATATTTCGCAGTCTTTGGAAATAGCATTAATATTCTTGTTTGTAATAATATGATACTTCCCAACTGATATGTTCAAAATTGCATAATACTACTTAACTAGAATTCAGATCTGAAAGGGACTCAATGCCTATCTCTTTAACCCAACCCTTTCAGAACTTTTTATTTATAAAAAATTAGGAAAAAGTCAAATAATATTTTGACATATTATCTCTGTGCCATTAATGGTAAAATGCAAAGCATGTGGCAAGGACTTTTTTTCTGAATTTCAAATGATAGATACTTCATTTTTACATAAACCTGTTTTAGCTCAAAACATTATGCAAGACTGTCCTGGATGTGGAAAATCAGCTACATACACAAAAGAGGATCATTTTTTTCAATAATACTAGATTCCAAAAAGATCATTTGGTTGCGTTCCAGAACCTGCAAGCTTTAATGATGACGCCCAATCTTTAATGACTTCATCAAAAACTTCTATATCATATCCAATTCCTGAAACTTTTTCTAAAATTTCTAGTATTTGTCTAACTGAATCCTCATATGGTGGATCTTCACCGTGGTTTGAATTTATTCTATAACCGGTCATGCCATAATATTCTGCTGCAACTCCCAAAATTACATTTGTAAAGTAAGGTGCAACTTCATTTTTCATTAGTGTTACATCATTTTTTTCTAAAAGATCAACTGCCTCTTTTTTTGTTGCATAACCTGTTGCTCTTCCACGAGGACTAATCTCTGCTAATCTTGTTCCTACTGTATAGAGTTCTGAAATTCCAATATCTTTTGCAATTTTTAGATAAAGCTCAGAATAATCTCTCATAAACATACAAGGGGCATTTCCTTGTGGCTTTGTTAAAAGAATAAAATCATCATCACCGCGCAAAAACTCTGCATAGCAGTTCTGTGTGTGATGAGGAATTTGTTTTACATCTAATCTTTGATCAAATTCAGGAAGAGTCGCAACTCCATTTTTATTTACTTCAATAAAGTCAATTTGATCTGGTGCTGAATATTGAAGTGGCATATCAGGACATACATCTGGTCCCCAAACTCTTACAAATGGCCTCATGTTGTGAGAAGAAGCAATTATTTCACCTAGAATTTTTCCGTGACTGTAAAATTCATCGAACATGTAGATTGAGGGAAATGCAACTATCAACTTTCCATCTTGCAGCTTTGGTGAGTTCTCAATGAATTCAAAGTTGCTAAT
This sequence comes from Candidatus Nitrosopumilus sp., assembly GCA_011055585.1. The sequence continues at coordinate 2,944 of DRGT01000176.1, forward strand.
CACTAAAATGAAAAACAATTGCGGTAGATTAAGGACATTATTGTCAAATTAGTTAGCTTTAAGATTAAAAATGCATTGTTACTTTGACCAGTATCCATCTTTTGGAAACTTCATGCCTGCAACACGCTTAGTGTAATCTTCTATCTTTGCAAATTTTTCAACTATATTCCAATTTTCTTCAATTA
>DRGT01000177.1 GCA_011055585.1 Candidatus Nitrosopumilus sp.
CAATTTTTGAGTAATTCATGGAAATTTCAGTAGACCAAATGATGCAAATTGAAAATAATGGTCATCAAATGGGATTTTTGAAAAAATTTATGATGGAAAATGCAGGAGCTGCTGCAGTAAACAATTTAATAAAAAAATTCAATGATATTTCCAAAAAGAATGTTCTAGTTCTTGCGGGACTAGGGAATAACGGTGGCGACGCATTAGTTATGGCACGCCATTTGTCAGGATATGGTACACCAGTTACAGTAGTTTTATTGGGAGAGTCTAAAAAAATAAAGACTGAAGAAAGCCAATGGAATTGGAATCTATTAGAAAAAATGCCATCCGTGAAGCTAATTACTGGAACAAATCCAAATTTTGATTTTAAACCTAACATTATCATAGATGGAATTTTAGGGACTGGAATTTCTGGAGAAATAAGAGAACCATATGCCTCTGCAATTAATTTCATCAATAATTCTGATGCTTTCAAATTTGCAGTAGATGTTCCATCCGGACTTGATCCTAACTCAGGAAATACAGCTAATATAGTTGTAGAAGCAAATCTGACTGTAACATTTCATAAAATGAAAAAAGGAATGCCTAAAAGAAATGATTTATGTGGTGAAATCGTTGTTGAAAAAATTGGAATTCCTCCAGAGGCAGAGAAGGGAGTTCTATGAAAGTTCATCAAATAGAAGTAGGACACATGCAAAATTTTACTTATGTTGTTGAAGATGAATATTCTGGTGAGGCCATAATAATAGATCCTTCATGGGATCTTCAAAAAATTGAACAAGTGATAAAACGAAATGACTTGAAAATAAAATACATTGTCAATACGCATCATCACTTTGATCATACTTTAGGAAATGAAGTCATGGCTAAAATAACAGGGGGAAAAATTGTACAACACAAAGCTTCTGATTTAAAACATGATGAAATTGTAAATGATGGTGACAAGATCCAATTTGGAAATTCAAAGCTTTTAGTAGTTCATACTCCTGGTCATTCCAAAGATAGTATTTGTTTAATTGGTGATGGAAAAATTTTTTCTGGTGACACACTTTTTGTTGGAAATTGTGGTCGAGTTGACTTACCTGGAGGTAGTTCAAAAGAGCTTTATCATAGTCTTTTTGACATTCTTTACAACTTGGACGAAAATTTAGTTTTGTATTCTGGTCACAATTATGGCTCCACCCCAACTTCTACGATAGGAAAGGAAAAAGAAACCAATTTTGTCATGCAAAAAAGAACTGAAGAAGAATTTGTAACACTAATGGGATAGTGAAAAATTAGTGGATGATATTGAAATATTCGGAAATTCTGAAAAAGGAAAAAATCTAATCCAAAAAATAGAAAAAAATCATTTCCTTTTTTCATTTGTAATTTCATATACGGAAACTTGTGAAATTCCTGGAATTACAATGGCAGGAGCGGATCAGGAAGCAATAAAATATACTCCAGCCGCAGATGCTGAATTTCTTCATTATGGGTTTTGTAAGAGTATAGATAAAATCCCAATGACTCCTGATGGAAAACCTACCCCTGCAATTCTTACAAAAGTTGCATTAGAATCAGCTAGTATACCTCATGTTACAATTAATGCTGGAAGTAAAATTCAACCAAAACTTCCATTTTTTCATCTTGATATAGAATCTGGAAAAAACATTTCACAGTATCCAGCCCTTGAAAGTTCATCAGTAACTAAAGCAGTTGATTATGGTAGAATTGTTGGAAGAACACTAGCATCTTTAACAAATTGTCTGCTAATAGGAGAAAGTATTCCTGGAGGGACTACAACAGCCTTAGCTGTAATGAGGAAATTTGGATTGGATGCAAAAGTAAGTTCAAGTATTCCAAAGAATCCAGTTGAGCTAAAAAATAAAATTGTTGAAGATGCTGTAAAAAGATTTGATTCAGAAGATCCTTACACTATAATCTCAAACTTGGGTGATCCTATGATTCCAGTAGTTGCAGGAATGTTAAGCTCTGCTTCTGAAATTACTAACGTTATGCTATGTGGTGGAACTCAAATGGCTGCAGTTTTAGCATTTGCAAAAAAGATTGGATTTAATGAAAACAATACTGCCATAGGAACTACCTGTTACATTACAAATGATAAAACTGCAAACTTTCTACAAATCGTATCTCAAATAACAGATATTCCAGTGTTAGTAATTAATCCAAAATTGGAAAATTCAAAATTTGAAGGAATTAGAGCATTTTCTCAAGGTTTTGCAAAAGAAGGAGTTGGTGCAGGTGGTTGCATGATTGCTTCTATCCTAAAGACAGGAACAAATTCCCAAAAATTACTAGAATTAATTGAAAAAGAATACCAGCGAGTTTTTACTTGACTGTAACGGATTTTGCAAGATTTCTTGGATAATCAGGATCAGTTTCTTTCTCTACTGCAGAATAATATGCTAAGAGTTGAATTGGTATGATTTCAATAATTGGATACATTGATTCATCAATCTTTGGAATCTGAATCCAATAATCATAAACATCACTGTTTTTATCAGAAATTCCAATAATTTTAGCACCACGGGATTTTATTTCATTAGCACTGGTAATTGTATCTGTATATGTAGAATCATCGGGATTAATTATGATCACAAAAACATTTGAATCCATTAGAGCTAAAGGCCCATGTTTTAGTTCACCAGCAGCGATTCCTTCAGCATGAATGTAAGTAAGCTCCTTTAACTTTAGTGCAGCTTCCATAGCAATTGGATGATGCATTCCTCTGCCTATGATGTAGATATCTGAAACCTCTTTCAGCTCTTTAGCAATATCTTGAATTTTTGTATGATCTGAAAGAATATTTTCAATTGCTTGAGATACTTTTCTAAAATCAATTCCAATACAACCATCACACAATTTTTCTGTAATTTTGTAGATAATTGCAAGTTGCGATGTGAAGCTCTTGGTTGCTGCTACGCCAATTTCTGGACCACAACCCATTCTAATCACCTGAGAGGATTCTTCTACAAGAGATGATGGTGAAGAATTTACAATAGATAGAATTTTTGCATTTTGTTGTTTTGCAATTTTTACTGCTTCTAAAACATCAGCACTTTCCCCACTTTGAGAAATTGCAATTAAAATTGAGTTTGGTTCAATTGATTCGGGAATAAATGGAAGCTCGCTTGAAATTATAGGTTCAACCTTAATTTTAGCATATTTTGACATTAGGTATTTTGCTAAAAGTGCCGCATTAAAACTAGTTCCACTTCCAGTTAGATACACATTCTTAGCATGTTTTATGAAATCTGCTGTATTTTCTAATGCTTCAATTGTATCTTCACCAGCTTCCAGTATGGTTTCTGGCTGTTCAGAAATTTCTTTTATTGTATAGTGAGCAAAATCACCTTTATCAACTTCAGCAAATTCTTTTGCTACCTTTGTGATTGGTTTTTTTATTTGCTCGCCATCAAATGAAAAAATTTTAAGTTTTGATGATTCAATTATTGCAATGTTTCTATTATCAAGATATATTGCATCATCAGTTTTCTCAATAAATCCTAAAACATCGCTTGATACAAAGTAAGAATTTTGACCGATACCAATTATGAGTGGTTCATGAAATCTAGCAGCAACCAATGTTCCATCTTCGAACATTGCAACAAATGCATAATGGCCCTTTAGCTGGGAGACTGTTTTCAGAATTGATTCCTTAACATTTGATGATTTTAAAAAATTTTGTTGAATGAGATTTGCAATTACTTCGGTATCGGTTTCACTTTTAAATTCAAATCCATCTTTTTGCAAATTTTCTTTTAATTCATTAAAATTCTCAATGATTCCATTATGAACAATAACAATTTTTCCTGAATTGCTTGGATGAGGATGTGCATTCACATCAGTTACTTTTCCATGAGTAGCCCATCTTGTATGTCCAATTCCAATATGTCCTGGTAAGGTAGAAAGTTTTACTGATTCGTTTACTTCAGAAACTTTGCCAATTCCTTTTTTTACTAAAATTTGGTTTTCTGATTTTGTAGCAACTCCAACACTGTCATATCCTCTGTACTCCATTCGTTTCAATGCATTTACTATAATTGGAGCTGCAGTGTCATCCCCATAGTAACCAATTATTGAACACATATCTTTTCTATCTAGATTTATGATATTTAGAGATAAGCTTATTCTTGTGGTTGTTCAGTTGAAGAATTTTCAACCTTTTCCTCAGTAGCAGCTTCAGCCTTAGTTTCAACTGTTTGTTCCCCTGATTGTGGTTTAGTGGCAGCTTCAGCCTCAGTTTCAACTGTTTGTTCCCCTGATTGTGGTTTAGTGGCAGCTTCAGCCTCAGTTTCAAATGGTTGTTCTGCTGATTCTTCAGAAACGGATTCAGATTTTGATAATAGATTTTCCAATGAGGAATCAGGTGAAATTAGAATATTATTTTCCTCTTCTGTGGATACTGTATAGGATGGAATGTTTACTATTCTATCGCCAATCAATATATGTCCATGAACAACTGCTTGTCTTGCTTGGTATGGAGTTTTAAAACCAAATTTTTTTAGAACCACTGTTTGTAATCTACGAGACAACAAATCAGTTACTTTAAGATTTAAAACATCATCAAGAGTAGAATCATCTCCTACCAGTCCAATTTTTGATAATGATTTCATTAGAATTGGTTCTTTTTCCTTTCTAACTTCTTGTCTTAGTGCAAGTAATGAACGAGCTTGTTTTCTTAAACGAGAAAGTTCCGTGCGAGCTTTCCATAGCTCCCTTTTAGTTTTTAACCCAAAAGTTCCTAGAGTTTTTAATTCCTCCATTTTTAATTCATAATTAAAAGGACGTTTTGGTTTTCTCCAAAGTTTTCTCGGATATTTAGGATCTCCCAATCATTCCACCTATTTCTTCTCTTCTTTCTTTCCTGCAGCTGGAGCTTCTTTCTTTCCTGCAGCTGGAGCTTCTTTCTTTCCTGCAGCTGGAGCTTCTTTCTTTCCTGCAGCTGGAGCTTCTTTCTTTCCTGCAGCTGGAGCTTCACCTTCTGCAGCTGGAGCTTCACCTTCTGCAATTCCTTCGCCTTCACCTCTAGCTGGTAGTACTTTACCACCTTTAGCTACTCCTACAGCACCACCCTTTCTTCCGGTAGTACGAGTTCTTTGTCCCCTAACTTTTAATCCATACATATGCCGAAATCCTCTCCAACTATTTGTTGACTTTTCTCTTTCAATATCATTTCTTACTGTAAATGCAATGTCCGAAGTTATCAAGTGCTTATCTTCTCCAGTTTCTACATCCTTTCGTCTATTAAGAAACCATGATGGAAAATTGACTTCAGATGGATTTTTTAGAATTTTTTCAATTGATTGGACTTGAGAATCTGAAAGATAACCAATGTTTGCGTTAGGACTAATTTTTAATGAATCTAAAATGGCATTAGCAAAATTATAGCCAATTCCTCTTATCTGAGTCAAGCCAATGAGAATTTTCTTCTCTCCAGGAATATCATTTCCAACTATCCTTACAATGTGATTATATTCTTGAGTAGTCAAGTATGCAAAATTCAAAGTAACCCCGATAAAAACCCTGCTAGATTTTTTAATTTTCAAGTTCAAAAATTATCAAAAATAATGGAGATCCTATAAATCCCACCTTAACTAAATTATGTAATTGGCTGAAAACTATGAGGAAATAGTAGAAAGATGTTATAATTCGGATCCAAAATATACAGAAATTCAAGCAGGCGTTCCTGAAGATTTTGCTGATATTAAGACACTTGGTGATCTTTTAGAAATAAATTACAAACTTGTTGGCGTTAAAGAACAACTTAGAAAAAATTTAATATTAAAAATTGAAAGAGACGAATCAAAATATCCTGGAATTATTGGTTTTGATGATGATGTAGTACCTGCTATTGATCGAGCTATTCTATCTGGACATGATATTTTCTTAATTGGTCAGATAGGTCAGGCAAAAACAAAGCTCGTACAAATAATTGCTGAAAATTTACTTTCACCTATGCCAATTATTCAACATAGCATTACAAATGACTGCCCAATGGATTTGCCAAAAAAACGACTCATAGCTCTTTTAAAAGAAGATGATACTACAACAAACACAAAATTCTTTGTTAGTCCTGAAAGTGAAGATAAAATTCGTGAGAATAAACTTGAAACCCCAATTAGGTGGATTGACGGTCAGGATAGATACAAGTATCTTCTTGCAACTCCTGATATTTCTGTTAAAGATCTAGTAGGTTACATTGATGCAATAAAGGTAGCAAAGAAGGGAGTGGAAATGTACAAAATCGATTCATATTCTCCAGGTCAATTAATGCAAGCAAAACATGGAATATTTTGTATTGATGAATTACCCGTACTTGATCCAAGAAAACAAGTTGCATTACTTTCTGTTTTACAAGAAGGACGTTTTACCACAGGCTCATATCCAGTAATTTTTGAACCAAAAACTGCTTTTTTTGCAACAGCAAATCCTATTGATTATACTCATTCTGGAAAAGTTATCGAACCATTGTATGATAGACTAAAGAGTCACATACACACCCATTATCCTAAAACCATTGAAGATGAAATGATGATAATTCTTCAAGAAGCTAA
>DRGT01000178.1 GCA_011055585.1 Candidatus Nitrosopumilus sp.
GGCCAGAACAACCGCCACCTTGAACATAAACTCTAAGGAATTTTGCTTTTTCATCCTCTTCATTCATGAATTCTTTAATCTTTTCAGCAGCTTTAGGAGAGATTGTAATCTGTGTTTGTGATTGTTCAGTTGCCATAAGTAAAAAGCTCGGTTCAAATTATAATAAGCTTTCCCCCCCTAAACCCAGTGATAAGGCAATAAAATAAGAAGAAAAATTAGGATTAGCTTATTTTTTTGATTTGTTTACGAATGCTGTCATTCGTTCTTCACGATCTGGATGAGTAAAACAGTTTCTCCATGCTAATAGTTCAATAGCTAAGCCTGTATCAAGATCCGCATTTCGACCTTTGTTAATTGCTGTTTTTGACATCTGTACTCCCATTGCTGAATTTTTAGCAATTGCTTCTGCCATTTTCATTGCTTCTTCTTGCAATGATGCTAATGGATAAACTTGGTTAACTAAACCAATTTCTTTTGCTTCATCCGCTTTTACGATTCGGCCCGTGTAAACAAGCTCCTTTGCTTTTGCTATACCTACAATTCTCATTAATCGTTGGGTTCCACCCCATCCTGGAGGAATTCCAATGGTTACTTCGGGTTGACCCAACTTTGCTGTGTCAGATGCAATTCTAATATCACAAGACATTGCAAGCTCACAACCACCACCTAATGCAAATCCATTCACTGCTGCAATTGTTGGTTGTTTTACAAGTTCTACAGTTGAAGTTACAAGTTGACCGAGTTTTGCATATTCAACAGATTCATCTGGAGAAATTTTTGACATGTATTCAATGTCAGCACCTGCAGAAAATGCTTTCTCACCTTCTCCTGTAAGAATGATAACTTTAACACTATCATCCTTTCCCAGAGTTTCAAAAGTTTTGATTAATTCTTTAGCAACATCCATGTTCATTGCATTTAGTTTGTCAGGGCGGTTGATTTTGACAGTGCATATACCGTTTGATTTTGAAGTTGTTACTAGAGACATTGATAAGATGCAAATTTATGCGGACTTTAAATGTTATCTATTTTTTATTAATTTTTCCCCATTGAGCTAAAGCAGATGCTGCTGCACACCAATCTCTTAGGTCATCATAAACTGGAACGCCTTTTTCTTCAATGAGTTTTGAAATCTTTTGAGTGTATGGACCGCCATTACCACCAACTAAAATAGGTTTTAATTTCTTTTTGGAAAATGCTGCCAGATAATCAATTATTATTTCTTCGAGCGGATCATCTGCGAAAACAAACCAAGGCATGAGAATGTCAACACCTGGATCATCCATGTGAGCTTGAATTGTAAATCTATAGTCATCTGCAGTTGCACCACCTGTTACATCAGCAGGGTTTCCATTACCAATTACATATGTTGGTGGGAAATGCTTTATCATTTTGTTTTTTGTCTTCTCAGAAACTTTAGCAAGTGAAAGGCCTAATCTTTCAAAGTGATCAATTGCTCCAATCATAGGTCCTGCGCCGTTACTACACAGTCCAGCTCTGTTTCCTTTAGCTGCGGGTTGCCATGCAAGTGCTTTTGTTACTGCAACTAATTCTTGGTAACTATCAACTGAGATAATTTCTGCTTGTTTGAATGCACCCATAATAATGGCATTAGCCCCACCAAGTGAACCAGTGTGAGATGCTGCTTGTTTTGCACCAAGTGTAGATCTACCACTCTTCCAAATTACAACAGGCTTTTTCTTTTCTTTCATTACTTTTTTAGCAGTATTGATAAATTTACGTCCATCACCAAATCCTTCAACATACAATGCAATAACTTTAGTTTGAGGATCATTTGCAAGATACCATATCATATCTGCTTCATCAACATCAGAACGGTTTCCGTAACTAACCATCTTAGATAACCCAAATGAATCTGCACTTTCCAAAAAGCTGATTCCCATTGTTCCACTTTGTGACAAAAATGCAACAACTCCTAGTTTTGCTCTAACCATTCTTTCTTGTCCTTGGAATGCGCAGTCTAGACGGTTTGCTGCATTGAACATTCCAATACAGTTTGGACCAATAATTCTAATTTTGTGTTTAGCAGAAAGTCTCTTTACTTCAGCTTCATATGCCGCACGTTCTCCACCCAGCTCTTTTCCACCACCGGAAACAATAACAACACTGTGAACGCCTTTCTTGGCACAGTCTTCTAAGACAGGTGCAGTTATAGAAAGATCAACTGAAATAACAACAAGATCAACATTTCCAGGAACTGCTGAAACTGTTGGATAACATTTTTGTCCAAAGATTTTGTCTGCTTTTGGATTAATTGGGTAGACTTTGCCTTTGAAATTATAATTTACAAGACTATCAAGAATTGAGTTTCCTATTTTACCAGGAGTTGAAGATGCCCCAACTAGTGCAACTGTTTTTGGAGTGAAAAATTTCTCCATATGTTCTTTGTTGGGTTTTGCTTTAGAAATGGAATTTTTCTTTACTTTATTATTAAGAATGATTTTTGCATCCACTACAAAGTAGGATTTTGGATAAACAATTACTGGGTTAAAGTCAATGCTATTGAAGTGGTCAGCGTTTTCTACTCCTAGCTTTCCAATTTGAACCAACATTTTTGAAACCATATTAAGATCAATTGGTTCGCTTCCTCTGAATCCTTTGAGAAGTTTCGATCCTTTGAGTTCATTTATCATTGATTTTGCATCTGAAGTTGTAATTGGTAGCATTCTAAATGCAACATCTTTCATCACTTCAGTCATGATGCCACCTAGTCCAACCATTATTACAGGACCAAATTGAGAATCATTTTGAAGACCAACAATTAGTTCAACACCTTTTGGAACCATCTTTTCAAGTAAAATTCCTTTAACGTTGACTCCTTTCTTTTTTGATAACCTACCATACATGTCTTTGAACGTCTTTTTGACATCACCGATATTGTCAATTCCAACTTTAACACCACCAACATCTGTTTTGTGTAAAATTTGTGGTGAAACAACCTTCATCACGAGTGGAAAGCCAACTTTTTTTGCTGCTTTAACTGCTTCAGCTTCTGATGTAACTAATGCAAAACCAGGAACTGAAATTCCATATTTTTTTAGAATTGATTTTGATAACTCTTCTGTGATAATCTTATGATCAGTCTTTATGGTTTCGTCAAATACTTGTTTCACAGAAGCCATAATTAGATCGTTGAGATCTCAATTCAATATATTAAACTTTGGTCACAAGTTGAAAGCTGATTTGAAATTTTTGTAAAAAGTATTCATATTTCTCTTAACCGTTGAAAGATTTGCATCAATATCCTGATGAATTTTTGCTGGCTCGATGTACGGAATTTTTTCTAATTTTTCTTGTATTTTCATAAAGTGTTTAATATGTCAAATTGAAATGTATATTGTGCAAGTAACTGAGCAAGAAGTTCAGGATGTTAAAGATTTTATTTTGTTGCTAAATTACCAGGTGAATAGTGTAGTAATTGTTGAGGGAAAACGTGACTCAGCAGCCTTAAAAAAATTAGGATTCTCAGGAACAGTTTTTGAATTGCATAGATTTGGAGGAATGATAAAGTTTGTTGATTATGTTGCAAAATATAAGAGATTGATTGTGTTACTAGATGGTGATAGAAAGGGAAAATATCTAACTGGAAAAATTATTGAGCAGTTACAACACAGAACCAAAGTTGATTTATCATTCAAAAGGCGTCTTGTTTCAATTACAAAAGGAAAAATTAGATTTATTGAACAACTAGTTTGTTATGAATCGTTTTTTAGCTAAGGCCAGATTCCTTTGTGATTGAATGCTTCAACTACTCTACTTACTGCAACAACCATTGCAGCTTTTCTCATATCAATCTTGTATTTCTTTGAAACTGCGAGAGTGTCTTTGAATCCTCTAACTATATGGTCTTCCATTTTGTTTGCAACTTCGTTAAAGCTCCAATAGTATCCCATATTGTTTTGCACCCATTCTAGATATGAAATACATACTCCTCCAGAGTTTGCTAAAATATCTGGAATTACCGTTATCTTTTTCTTGTAGATTATCGGGTCAGCTTCTGGCAAAGTTGGGCCGTTTGCAGCTTCACCAATGATTTTACATTGTAATTTCTTTGCAATCTTTGCATCAATTTGGTTCTCTAGTGCTGCCGGAACTAGGATGTCACATTTTGTTGTAAGAAGTTGTTCTGTAGAAATCTTTTTGGAACCTGGGAAACCAACTACAGTTCCTTTTTTTGCCTTCCAGTCAATCAGTTTTTTGACTTTAAATCCATTTGGCACTATGATAGAGCCCTTTGAATCGCTAGCTGCAATTACTTTGGCGCCCATTTTTTCAAGATATTCGCCTGAAAAAGTAGAAGCGTTTCCAAATCCTTGTAAAACAACTTTAGCACCTTTTAGTTTGATTTTCAAAAGTTTAGCAGCTTCTCTAATGCAGTAAGCATTACCCAATCCAGTTGCAACATTTCTTGCAAGTGAACCACCCATTGGGATTGGTTTTCCTGTAATAACACCTGGTTGATAGCGGTTTCCTTGTAATTTACTAAATGTATCCATGATTTGCGTCATTTCTCTACCAGTTGTGTAAACATCAGGAGCTGGAATATCTTTTTCTGGACCAATAACTTCGGAAATTTGATAAGCATATCTTCTTGTTAGTCTTTCTAACTCACCATCACTCAGTTTTTCTTTTTTAGGATTAATGTAAATGCCACCTTTTGCGCCACCAAGTGGAATATCAACAAGTGCACATTTCCATGTCATCCATGATGAAAGTGCCATCACTTCACGTTCCATGTATTCGACGCCACCTTCGGGATCAAGGTATCTAATTCCACCTTTGTATGGACCTCTGTCGTTGTTGTGTTGACATCTAAAACCAATGAAAATTCTAATCTTTCCGTTATCAAGTCGGACTGGAAGTTTTAATCGCAAAATTCTATTTGGAATTGCCAAGTATTCTCGCATTCCTTTGTCCTTAATTCCTAAAACATCACATGCATCATTGACTTGTTTAACTGAATTTGCAAATGGATCTGCCTTTGCCAAGATACCCGCTTCAGGATTGGAGACAATATTTAAGTTTCGTCTAGATTTTCAAATTTTTCAACCACTCAAAACCAAAATTTGGATCTAAACGTTAAATCCTCAAAATGTAATAGCTAATCTAGATTTGAAAGTTCTTGTAACTGGAGCATCAGGATTCATTGGTTCTAGATTAGCAAAGTCACTTTCAAAAGAGGGACATGATGTCACTGCACTAATTCATGAAAATGAACTCGATGACACTTCGATTAAAAACATCAATGGGGACATTACAGATGATGAACTCTCATTTCCAAACGAGATTTATGATGTTGTTTATCATCTTGCCGCTGTAACACCTCTTGAAAAAAACAAGAAGGTTTTGAAGCAAGTAAACTATGATGGAACACTCAATTTTTTTGAAAAAATTAAGAATAGAACAAAATTTTTTATTTACATTTCAGGTTTAGGAGTTTTTGGTGACCCAGGAGAGGATATTATTGATGAATCTACTCCACTGAAACCTCATACTGACTATGCAAAAATTCGTCTTGATGCTCAAAAATATCTAGAATCTCATTGTAAAGAAAATTCTGTGCCATTTGCTGTAGCATATTTGGGTGAAGTGTATGGGAATGGAGGATGGTTTTCATCCATAATTCTTGATAAATTACAAAACGGAAAATTCAGATTGCCTGGTGGAGGAGAATACTATAGAAACTATGTTCATGTTGATGATGCTGTAGATGCATTAATTGCAATCGGGGAAAGAGATGCCTTTGATGAATCGTTTATTGTAACAGATTCTGAACCTGCATTATTCAGGGATTTCATTTACTATATTTGTGATTTGATGGAATTAAAACGCCCAGGAAAAGTTCCTGTAATGTTGGCAAAAGCTGTCTTAGGAGGAGACGCAGTAAAGTTGTTAACGACATCGATGAAAACATCAAACAAAAAAATTTTAGAGATTTGTCCTTTTAATTATCCTAATTACAAAAAGGGATTAGATAACGTAATTTCAGAAATTAAATTTCTTCAGAGATAGACCTTTTTCGAATTCATTTTTCTATCTAATTTGTCAATTGCCTCATCAAGCGCCCCGATGTTGTACTCTAGAAAGTTTGAGATGTGAAACATTGCACCATATTTTTCACCAATCTTTGTAACAAGATTATTTTTTTCCATGACTCTCATATGATGCTGAACCGCTTTGTAATCAAGATCAAGTTCTTGAGCAAGTTGATGGGTATTGTATGGTCTTTGCAAAAGTAACATTACAACTCTAAGTCTAGTATATCCACCTCGTGTTCCGGTGAACAAATAAAACAACAGTCTTTTTGTTTGTCGATCAGGCTTGTGAGTTTCTAATCCCGACTGGGCCTTTAGCAGTTCCTTAAATTCAAGCAGTTGAGTTGTAGTCATTTTTAATTTCTGACCTTTGATTTTCTAAAATGCCTTAAAACACTATTTCCAGATCTATTCCAGATTGGGGCGGATGTGAGACTGGATTAATAATTACCCTTAAATTGACTGAAGAGGAATTCGAAATGAAATGATGTCATCACGTGGCTATGATATGACGCCTACAATGTATTCTCCTGATGGAAGAATATACCAAGTAGAGTACGCTATTGAAACTGTCAAGCGGGGAACCCTTGCACTTGGTGTCAAAAGCAAAGAGGGAATCATTATGGCAGTAGAAGAAAAACCACGTACTTTACAAACAGCTAACATTACTCAGAAAATTTTTCAAATCGATCATCATATTGGTGTTGCAGCGGCAGGTTATATCCCAGATGCTAGAGTTCAAGTTGATAATGCTAGATTTTTCTCACAAGGAAACAAGCTAAACTATGATGAACCAGTTGAAGTTGAAACAGTTGCAAAACACTTGGCTGACCAATGTCATCAATTTACCCAATACTCTGGGGTAAGACCCTATGGTGTTGCATTAATCATTGCGGGAGTTGATCAAAAAGGTGAATCAATTTACATTACTGACCCAAGTGGAACCTTTGTTCCATATGCTGCAGTAGCTATTGGAGCAGGAGCAGATGAGGTCAATGACTTTTTGGAAAAAACCTACAATGAAGATATGAGTTTAGAAGATGTAGCTGCACTTGCAATTGCTGCAATTAATCTTAAGGCAGAAACAAAAGATGGAGTTAAAAACATCAAGATGGCCAAGATTACAAGTGATAAAAAAATTCTTGAAAAAATTTCAGATAGTGATCTGGAAAAATATGCACAGATAGCTGGCCAAAAATTCAAGCAAGATTAATTCCGTTCTTTATTTCTAATGTCTGACCAAATACAAATTAATCATCATTTGGCAAAGTGTGTCATATGGGTCTAGGAAGTTATTGGGGAGAAGTTATTGATGTTCTGCGAGATATTATCCCAGTCTATGATAAGGTAAATTCTGCAATATCATTTGGCAAAGATGTTGAGCACAGAAATAGAGGAATTAATGGTAGAGTTTTACCTGGAAACAATATCCTTGACGCAGGTTCAGGTTTTGGGAATATGTCAAAGACTGCATCAAAACTATGTGATGGAAATATTTCAATCACTTTGTATGACCCGCTTGTTCCAATGTTAAAAAACACAAGCAGATTGTTTGAAAAAACTCCTGACTTGTCTTGCGGGGTCTTTGAGCACATTCCATTCAAGGATGA
>DRGT01000179.1 GCA_011055585.1 Candidatus Nitrosopumilus sp.
CAGTACTTTGTAAAACCTTTTGTACTTCATAGTCCTTTATTCCTAAACCACTGAATCGCTTTGCAATTCCATCAACTAATTGAACAGTCTTTTGTTCAATCTCTTTTGATAGTTTCTGCCATTCACGTTCTAAAATTTGTGCGAACCATTGATCAAATTCAGATATAACAAATTCAATGTCTTCAAGAGGATCATGGCTTCCAACTTGAACCGGTTGACCTTGAATGTCTGTTGAACCAGAAATATCAACAACATGAATTAATACTTCAGCTTGTCTTGCATCATCTAAAAATTGGTTGCCTAATCCTTTTCCTTCATGTGCTCCAGGAACTAATCCTGCAATATCAATTAATTTTACTGGAATGAATCGAGTTCCATTAACACACAAAGGAATTTCATGTTTTATTCCAAAATGTTTGCAAGCACAATCAGTTTTTACATATGCAACTCCAACGTTTGGCTCAATGGTAGTAAATGGAAAATTTCCTGTAGGGACAGGTGTTTCGGTAGCAGCTGAAAAAAATGTTGATTTTCCAACATTTGCTTTGCCCAATAATCCAATTTGCATGAACAAAAAAAATTCTATTCTACATATTAGTATTGCAGAAATCGTTTAATCACCTTGAATTTGACTATATTATGTGTCTCTTGTTGTTACTGGAAATCCAGGTGTAGGTAAGCACACTATTACAAAAAATTTAGCCAAAATTTTAGATTACAAAATTTTGGATATTAACAAAATTGCTCGTGAATCCAACCTATATGAAAAAACTGATGAAACTCATGATGTAGATGTTTCAAAGCTAAAAAAAATCTTAAAAAAGAAAATTTTAAAAAAATCCATTATTGTTGGCCATTTGGCACCTTATGTTCTGACAAAATCTCAAATTTCTAAAGCAATAATACTTCGTAAAAATCCTTATTCTCTTTCTAAAATATACAAAAAAAGAAAGTATTCTAAGAAAAAAACTGCTGAGAATCTAGGTAGTGAAGTTTTAGGAATTATTGCTTTTGAAACAGTCAAAAAATTTGGAAAGGAAAGAACTTTTCAAATAGACACTACTTCAAAATCTATTTCAAAAATTTCCAAACAAATAACAGATATTATTAATGGAAAAGTCGATGCCGAGATAATAGATTGGCTTTCAGTTGTTGCTAAGAAGAATGATTTACAAAAATTCTTTTCCTACTGATTAAATATTGCATTAAGGGGAATATCGTAAATGTTTGAAATTATAAAATGTGATTTAGCTGGTAGAATTGGGATATTACATACAAATCATGGAAAGGTAGAAACTCCTGCATATGTTCCGGTTATTCATCCAGTAAATCAATCCATTCCATTAAAAAAATTCAAGGAATTAGATTTTGATTTAGTTATTACAAATGCATACATTACAAAAAATCATTATGGACAAGAAGCCATAAAACGTGGAATACATGACATTATAGGTTTTGAAAATTCTGTTATGACAGATTCTGGTGGTTATCAAGTACTAAAATATGGTGGAGTAAAAGTTTCAGCTTCCGAAATGGCAGAGTTTGAAACAAAAATCAAAACAGATATTGCAATTCCACTTGACAAACCAACTGGTTTTGGTCTTACAAAAACTAAAGCAAGATCCTTTGTTGATCATACTCTAAAAATTTCAAAACAGACTTTGAAACAAAGTTCAAAGAATGGGCAGATTTGGGTTGGTCCAATTCAAGGAGGAGAGCATTTTGATCTAGTTAAACACTCAACCAAGGAACTAGTGGATTATGGTTTTGAAATGTTAGCGTTGGGAAGTCCAGTTGAATTTATGGAATCATATGAATACAATCTTTTAGCAAAAATGATTATTGCGGCAAGATCACAAATGCCCTCCTCTATGCCTCTTCATCTTTTTGGTGCTGGTCATCCCCTCACGATTCCATTTGCTGTAGCGTTAGGATGTGATACTTTTGACTCTGCTTCATACATGCTTTATGCAAAGCAAGATAGATACATGACGGAAGACAGGACTAGACATCTCTCTGAAATTGTAAATTTTTCATGTAATTGTGAGGTTTGCTCAAAATTTACGCCAAAGGAATTACTTGCATTAGAGGAATCAGAAAAAATTAACAATCTAGGATTACACAATTTAATTTCAATAAAATCTGAGGTTGAAAGGGTAAAAGACGCAATTCATGAAGGTCGATTATGGGAATATGTCATGAAAAAAGCAAGGGCTCATCCCAAACTATTTGAAGTTATTGAGGCATTTACATCAAACCCAAATTATTTCATAGATACTACTCCAAAATTTAAAGAAAAAGCTATTTTCCTATTCTCAAAAGAAGACCAATTCAGACCAGAGATAATATCATATCACAACATAGTAAGAAAATTTCGTAGTAAGAAAAAAACGCTGGTTATTTCAAAGGATACTACATTAAAACCTGCATATTTATCACCGGAGCATTTCAAAATTAAGAAATCATTCAAAAATTCTGAATTAATCCAATTTTGTCATTACAATCCATATCTTGGCTTAATCCCTATTGAGATCTCAGATATCTATCCTGCAGCTCATTATCTGATGGCAAATTCTATGCAAACTCCTGATGATTTTTCTGTATTTGCAAAAACGTGGCAGGTGTTTTTTGAAAAGAATCATTTTTCAGTAATTCATTATGATAAGAATGATTCATTCATCAAGTTCTTTGTAAAATCATTGCCAAAAAATATCAAAAAGAAATCTCTAAGTTAAAAGAAAAATAATAAAAAAAGAGTGTGGAGAGAAACCGTCTATATAGCGGCGTCTTCTGCCCAGCCTTTTATGAATACTCCGTTCTTGTGAAGAGGTACTGGTTGTCCTGCAGTGTAATTCATTGGTCTCATCCAAAATATTGATTTTGTTGGACAAACTCCAATGCATGCACCATCAGAGATACATCTCTCTGGATAAAAGACAAATGCTTTTCCTCTCTTCCAGCCTTCAACAGGCTTTACACGAAGTACATCTGGACCAAGAGTTGTACAGATTTCGACACATAGTGCGCATCCGATACATCTCTGTTCATCTACATCTGGAAGTATTGCTATTGGCATTTATTTCACTTAATGACAAAAGTGCTCAGTTGCTATTTAAACCATAATAGAATTTCATAACAGGGTTATGGTTCTGTTAAGATCGCGTATGATATAACGGTGTAATTTTTTGAAAATCTGATAATTGATAGATAATATTGAAATTAGACTTTAATTAAAATAATTTTCAATTAAGATTAAAAAAACAAAAGAAAAGGGCGCGATGTCACTTTCCCTTTCTCATTGCGTCAACTTGACCAGAAGTTATCCAGTCAAGTAGTTCTGCGGATGTTGGATTTAGTTCTGCTTTTTTATTCATGAGGTTAGCAACCCAAATCCAGTTAATTTGGTTAAGAAGTGGTTTATTTGCTTCGTCACCAGCCCGAACTTTTGCAAGTAAAGCTTGATCTTGTGTTTTTATCCAGTCGTCATAGGATCTTCCCATGCAGATTCGATCTAGCCATGCACTAATTAAAGCTTTTGAAGATTCTACTTTACTGCAAATGAACTTTTTTGTGTTGACAAAGTTTTAAGGTAGAACTTTGGCCAGTTGATTTCTTGAAAGTAAATGTTCTTGGTGCCTCCCATGAAGTTGGTCGATCAGGTTTTCTTGTTAAATGTAATGGAACAAATTTCTTATTAGATTATGGTGTAATGTTTGGAAAGCGCGGAGATCCTCCACAATATCCTTTGCACATAAAACCAAGAGATGTTGATTCTGTTATCATCACCCACGCACATTTAGATCATTCAGGAAATGTTCCATCACTATTTGTTAGTGGAAATACAAATGTATACGCTACACCACCAACTTTTGATTTAAGTCAATTATTGATTGAAGATATGCTAAAAATTGAAAAGGGATTTCATCAGTTTGATCTTCCTGAAGTAAACAATATGATGAGAAATGCAAAAGAAATTAGTTACAAACAAAAAATTTCGAGAGGTAATGCATCATTTGAGCTACGTGAATCAGGTCATGTGCTAGGTGGCAGTACTGTTCTAGTAGAGTCCGAGAATAAACGACTATTTTACACAGGGGACATTAATCCTAAAGGTTCACGAATGCTTAGAGAGGCTGATTTGGATATAGGAGAAATTGATTTACTAATTACTGAAAGTACGTATTCTCAAACTGAGCAAATTCCTAGAAAGGAGGCAGAAGATGGATTAATTGAATTCGCAAATGAAGTAATGGATAGAAAAGGAGTTTTGTTCATACCTTCATTTTCTGTCGAGCGCTCTCAAGAAATTGCATGTGTTCTAAACAATGCAAAATTTAAACACAAAATTGTCATGGATGGAATGGCATTAAAGGTAAATGAAATAATGTTTCGTTATCCTGAATATCTTAAAGATCCTAAACTATTTGCCGATTCTATCAATGGAACAATTCCAATTAGAAATCAACATGAAAGAAAGAAGGCTTTGGATGAACCTTGTATTGTGATTTCTCCTGCTGGAATGCTAGTAGGAGGAAACGCAGTTTACTACCTTCAACAACTTGCGTTTGATAACAAAAATGGAATTGCTCTAGTTTCATATCAAGGAGAAGGTACACCTGGTCGAAAATTATTGGAGACGGGAAAGGTTTCAACACGAGGTCATGATATGAAAGTTACAGCAGAGGTAAAACAATTTGAATTCTCAGGACATGCTGATAGAAATGACCTATTAGATTTTGTAAAAAATATCAAGGGAAATCCTAAGGTTTTAACAGTTCATGGAGATAGTGATTCTTGCATCAAATTTGCTGAAGAAATCAAAGAAAAGTTTGGTCTTGATGCACATTCTCCTGAATCTAATGAAATCATAGAAATTTGAAATGCAAAAACAATCCCTGATAAATATAGATCATAGCATCAATAGTGGTCAAGTTTTCCTTTGGGAAAAAATTCAAAACACCTGGTATGGAATTAATGGTCTTGATGTTTTAGCCTGTAATGAAAAATCGTTCAAAATTAGCTCGTTTGCTCAAAATTCCTTTGATTTTTTCAGAGAAGAAGATGATTTTTCTGAAATAATTCAAAGTATTACAAAAGATAGAATTGTTAGGAAGGCAGTAAAACTATTTCCAGGTTTAAGGTTATTACGACAGGATCCCTTTCAATGCTATATTTCCTTTATCGCTTCATCAAATTCCAATATTCAAAACATCAGGCATGTTTTGCAACAATTATGTAAAAAATTTGGAAAAAAAATTATTTTTGAAGAAAAAGAATTCTTCTTATTTCCTGAACCAAAAACCCTTGCAAAAGCAACAAAAAATGATTTACAAAAATGTAGTTTAGGATATAGAGCAAAATCTGTTAGTGAAGCATCATTAGCTGTCGCTACAGGACAAATTAATTTTGATTTTTTGAAAAAAACTAGTTATCAAAATGCAAAAGATATTCTTTTAGATGTAAATGGAATTGGAAATAAAGTTGCAGATTGCATATTGTTATTCTCTCTTGAGAAATTAGATGCGTTTCCTATCGATAGGTGGGTTTTAAAAATTTTAGACAAGTATTATTCTGACAAATTTCAGATTGATGGAAAGTCATTAACTAAAAAAAAATATAACCAAATTCACGAAAAGATTGTAAACCATTTTGGTCCATATGCTGGATATTCTCAACAATTTCTTTTTAAAATGGAACGAG
>DRGT01000180.1 GCA_011055585.1 Candidatus Nitrosopumilus sp.
ATGTTACAGGATCTGTAAGAATTCCTGCGTCAATCAATCTGGGGTTTAATCCAAATGGATCACCTGCAACGAAAAGGCCTAGTCCGCCAGTGTAAATTGCTGCGTAGTCGTGGTTTACTAGTGCATAAACTCCTGGTTCGTCAAAAACAACATCAACGATCATGTTCTGTGAACCGCCAAGCAGCCATGTCTCAGTTGCTGCGGATTGTACTCTATTGCCTTGGACAACTCTGTCTAGTATTTCTCCAACGATATGGAAGAATACTGGTTCGTTACCTTGGTTTTCAATAAAGAGTCTCACATGTTGATCATTTTCAACATACAATAGTTGCGATTGATACTGTTCTAGTTCGAGACCAGTCCATGGTTGTGCTACAAAGAAGTTCTTGCCTGCATCTCCTGTGATGAGGAGATTATGTAGCATGTTTGGAGTATAACCGAATTGCATTCCGTTGACAACAGTTGCAGTGGTTTCATGTTTGAACATTTTTCCAGCATCATAATTGCCGTCAGTCAAGTACAATTGGTTGAATTGCAGTGTGAACTCTAATGCATCAGCAGAATAGAATTGTCTATCCATCTGACCGCTACCACTTGTCTTCTCTACCATTAGTTTCTTGTATCCATTTGCTGGATCAACAATGGCAATTCCATACATGCCTGAAAGGACATGTTGGTCCATTCCAACAAGGTGAACACCAGAACAGTGGTATTTGAAGACACCTGCAGCTTCTGCAATATAACAGAATTGAACTGATTCTCCAGGATTAACGGAGTCAAAAGCTAATGCTGTTATTTGTGATGCGTGCATGTCGTTACCGTGTCCAGTAACTTCATCATCTGGTATAGTTAGTGTCATCTTTACGACGTCACCTTGAGTAACTCTAAGGGTTGGACCTGGAACCTGTTGGTTAAAGGTCATAGCTGAGTATGTTTTTCCACCTAGGATTTGTAGCTCAACACTTTCACCAGTCACGTTGAATTCGACAACATTTCGTCCAGATGCTTCAAGTACACCGCAATCAGTCTCTGCAAATGCTTGTGGCATTACAAGTTTTAAACCACCCATATCACGGATCTGATCCATTACATCAACATCTAGTTTTGATGTGTCAAGAGAAGTTCCGGGAATTTGGGTTTGTGTGTATGTGCTTCCGAATAGCGCTGCTCCCATTATTGCTACTGCAACAACGGAAAATATCATTGTGTAACGCTTATTCATTGCGATACCAAATTAGGGAAGCCTATATAATAATTCCTTTCTGACCCAAAATGTAAAAATATTATTGCTCAGAAAAAGAATGAATAGTAGTAAATTGACAAAAAATCGGGATTGAGTTCTAGAACAGATAGAGATTCTCTTGGAAAGGTGAAAATTCCCGCTGATGCGTATTATGGACCATTCACTGGCAGAGCAATAAAGCAATACCATGTTACTGGAAATAAATCACACCCAAATTTAGTAAAGTCGTTTGTAATGATAAAGCGCTCAGCTGCTCTTGCAAACATGAAAACTGGCGCAATTGATAAAAAACGAGGACGGGCGATAGTTCAGGCTTGTGACAAAGTCTTAGCTGGAAAATATCTAGATCAATTTGTGGTAGATGCGATAAATTCTGGCGCTGGAACCGCATTCAACATGAACACAAATGAGGTGATTGCAAATGTAGCCCTTCAAATTTTACACAAAAAGAAAGGACAGTATCAGTTTCTTCATCCAAATGATCATGTAAACATGTCGCAATCAAGTAATGATACTTTTCCAACAGCAATGCATGTTGCAATTTTAATGAATTTAAGAAAAGTTTTACCTGCAATTGATATTTTGATAAAATCATTAAACAAAAAAGCAAGACAGTTTTCTTCTTACAAAAAAATTGGCAGAACTCACCTCATGGATGCACTTCCAATAACATTGGGAGGTGAGTTTGCAGCATACGCTACCTCAATTTCTAAATCACGAGATGTAATTGAAAAGGCAGAAAAAGAATTACAGTATGTTGCGTTAGGTGGAACAGCAGTAGGTTCTGGTGCTAACACTCCTAAAGGATATAGAAAAGTTGTAGTTTCTCAACTAGCAAAAATTTCAAAGTTACCACTTAAACCTGAACCAGATATGCAATATGCTTTGCAGAGCAAATTTGCAGTTGCAAATGTTTCATCAGCTCTTAGAAACTTGGCACTTGAAATTAACAAACTTGCAAACGATATCAGGTTGATGGCCTCAGGACCAATTGCTGGTCTTGCAGAATTAGGAATTCCAGCAGTTCATGCTGGTTCATCCATCATGCCAGGCAAGGTAAATCCATCACTTGCTGAATGCATGAACATGATTTGCTTTAACATAATTGGAAATGACACAGCAGTTGCGCATGCTGCTCAGGGAGGACAGTTTGAGCTAAATGTAATGTTACCTGGAATGCTAAAGTGTGTTTTAGAATCTACTGACATGTTGAAAAATTTCCTTCCAATATTTTCAGCAAACTTGATTGATGGGTTAACTGCAAACAAGAAAAAATTACAAAAATATATTGAAAACAGTCCTGTAATTGTTACATTACTTGCTCCAAAAATCGGTTATTTGAGGTCTGCAGAGCTTTTCAAAGAATCTCTCAAAACTGGAAAAAAGATACGAGAGTTGGTTGTTTCAAAAAAATTGCTAACAAACAAACAAGTAGATGCACTTTTTAGATAAAGCATGGCAAAAATTTGGGTAGAAGCATACGGATGTTCTGCAAGTTTTGCAGATTCTGAGATGATATCTGGCTTGATAGTAAATGGAGGACATACACTTGCAGAGAGTTCTTCTGATTCTGACCTGAACTTGGTTGTTACCTGCTCAGTAAAAGATGCTACAGCAAACAAAATGATTCACCGTATCAAATCGCTAAAATCCAAACCTCTTGTGATTGCTGGCTGTTTTCCAAAGGCGGAGAGAAAATCCGTAGAAAAATTTTCAGAAAAAGCCAGTCTTTTAGGCCCAAATTCCTTAGGAAAAACGCTTGAGGTGATAAATTCTACCCTTGCGGGAAAAAAGAAGGTAGCATTAGATGATGTTGATTCATCAAAAGTGGGTTTACCAAAAATTAGACTAAATCCAGCCATAGGGATTGTGGAAATATCAAATGGATGTATGAGTGAATGCACCTTTTGTCAAACAAAAATCGCAAAAGGAGATTTGAAAAGTTACAGAATTGGCGATATTGTAAGACAGGTAAAAAAAGAAATCGCTGATGGTTGTAAAGAGGTTTGGTTGACATCAACTGATAATGGCTGCTATGGTTTTGATATAGATGAGGATCTATCAACGTTAGTAAATTCTGTTTGTGAAATTCCTGATGATTTCAAAATTAGAGTTGGGATGATGAACCCAATGTATATGCCAAGAATTCGTGATGGGCTTTTAGAATCATTTGAAAATGATAAAGTCTTCAAATTTTTACATATACCTGTTCAGAGTGGCAGTGATAAAGTTCTAAATGATATGAAGCGCGGACATACTGCAGAGACATTTAGAAATACTACAAAAAAATTTAAAGCAAAATTTCCACAATTTACAATTTCTACAGATATCATCGTTGGGTTTCCTAGTGAAACTGAAGAGGACTTTGAAAAAACTGTTGATTTGTTGTTGGAGACGAAACCAGATATCGTTAATCTTTCAAAGTATAGTCAAAGGCCTGGAACAGAAGCTGCAGAGTGGGATCAGATTCCGGTATCAGAAGTCATGCGTAGAAGCAAAATAGTTTCTGATCTCATCGAAAAAATTTGTTTACAAAATAATCAAAAGTGGATTGGCTGGAAGGGCAAAGTTGTGTTTGATGAAATTTCTGATGATAACATTAAAGGTAGAAACTTCGCATACAAACCAATTTTCGTTGAAGATCGTGTAAAAATTGGCGAATACCACAATGTAGAAATTGTTGATGTCACAACACATAGTCTTCTCGGGAAGATCGCAAGCTAAAATTTTTAGATCTGAGATCTGATTAAAATTACGTAAGAAGGTTTTTTATCCAAATTAGAGATAGGATAGAAATGACTTTTGAATTACATGAACCAGTTCTTGTAATTGGTTTAGGTGGGGTAGGCTCAAAATTAGCCACAGAGGCATCAAAATCTTTCAATTCTAACAGTCTGATCATTAGCAATGATGAGAAGGACTTTGATTCTCAAAGTCATTCAGTTCATGTTTCAACAAAGCCTGTTCTGAATCCATCTGTTCAACTTATCAGAGGTTCAACAATCAAATCTGAATCTCAAATCAGAGATGAGGTTTCTCAATATTCTTCTGTAATCATCATGGCAAACCTAGCAGGAAAATCTGGAGCTGCAATGGCACCGGTAGTTTCACAAATTTGTAAAGAGGAAAACAAAAGTGTGATTTCATTTGCAATCATGCCCTTCAAATATGAAAAGAATAGAATTTTCAATTCTGGAATTTCCCTAAAAAGACTCAAAACGAATTCTAACTGTACAATAGTAATCGATAATGATGCATTTCTTGATAGCAATCCCAATTTGTCAGCAAAAAATTGCTATGAAATTACAAACTCTGCAATTTTGCATGTTGTTGGTTCTTTGAGAGAATCATCCATTCATGAGGAAACTCACCTCTTGACTACAAGTCATTCTAATAATGATTTTGAGAATTCGTTGAAAGATTCAATGAAGATGCTTTACGAAGATGCTCCTCCCAACAGTGTCAAGCGTTCAATGCTTTATGTCATTGGAGGAGAAAATGCCCCTATTGGAATGATTAACACCATTTCAAAGATTTCTGGCAGCGTCTTACATGAAGAAGGAGCCCAAATTGATGTTTCAACGTCATCATCTGAACAATCTAAAGTTGTGATGCTGTCTTCCGTTCAAGGAGAAACCAGATTTGACAAATATGATCCTCTTGGAGTAATTCCAAAAGAGAATTCCCTTGATTGGGAAGAACCTGAATGTAGTATTGATTGTAATTTAGATTTACATCAATTAGAATAAAATTAATTTTTAACTAGATTTCTTTTTTGGTTTTTCTTCTTTAGCTGATGCTTTCTTGGGTTTTTCTTCTTTAGCTAGTGCTTTCTTGGGTTTTTCTTCTTTAGCTAGTGCTTTCTTTGGTTTTTCTTCTTTAGCTGGCGTTTTCTTTGGTTTTTCTTTTGGTTCTTCTAATCCAACTGCTTCGTAAATAGAAGAGTATTGTGGATAGTTTTTGTGGAACCAATCTTTGTACTTCTTTTCTTTATTGTATCTGTCAATGTAGTATTGAGCTCCTTTCTCAGGATCTACAAAACTTGCTAGCTTTGGTTTTTCTTTAGCTGGTGCTTTCTTCGGTTTTTCTGTGACCTCTTTTTTTACTTCCTCTTCAACTTTGGCGGCAACTTCTTTGGATTCCTCTTTTGGCTTTACTTTATCTTTGGCTTTTTCTTCAAGTTTGGTTGGTTTTTCTTCTGGAGTTACTTTTGTTTCAAGTTCTTCCTCATAAGGCGCGATTAAGACATAACCTTCTTCAGTTTTTGTCATTCTAACTCTAACTTTTCTTGGAGGATGTTTAATTCCTCTTTTCCAAATTTGATGTGCTAAATCTTCATCAATTCTAACATCTTCAGTTTTCATGTGATGTCTTGCAAATTCTCTAATCATGTTAATTGCACGTTTTGCTCTTCGATTATTTGGTGAAAGCAAAACTTTACCCAAGTTTATTGTGTATACTCTCTCAAGTTCTTGTGACAACTAACCTACCTCCACGTCAGTTTGTCTCCAAGCTCTACGTTTTGGATTTGTTCGTACTGCCCTTTTAGTTCTAAGAATAACCCAAGCTGGTACAGATGTAGCTTGCTTTTGTTTTTTGATTAATCTAATTTTTCTTGGAGACGATTTACGTGCAGCCATAAAATGTTAGGCCGGCTAAGCTCTTTTTAAATGAATCTCGGATTAGATTATTTTTTTTCAAATATATCCAAAATTTGTTTTAAGATTCTAGCCGAAGCTCCCCAAACTGTATAGTCATTAAATTTGAAAATATGCATTTCTTGAATTGAGTGATGATTTGGATCCGGGTCATCCTCCAATGTATTTAGAAATGGTTCAAGCGGAATATGAAGAATTGATTCTACTTCAAAATTATGTTTAAGGTTTGATAATTCATCAACAACTGCTACAAATGGCGTTATTGTAAATCCAGAATTAAGTGTCCTTACTGGTTTTAATTGTCCAATAATTTGTTCACGTTTAATTTCAAGATCAATTTCCTCTTTTGTTTCTCTTAATGCAGTGGTCAAAAGGTCCTCATCTTTTTTGTCCCATTTACC
>DRGT01000181.1 GCA_011055585.1 Candidatus Nitrosopumilus sp.
AATTGATCATATTGTCATTGGTTCACGAGGACTTAGTTTTCCAAAGGAAATATTTTTTGGAAGCACTTCAACTTTTATCTTACACAAAGCAAAAGCTCCAGTTACTATTGTAAAGTAACTCATACTTTGAAAATCAATGAAATGACTCGTAGATTACTCTACAGATTTAATTCCTAAAATTCGAATCTATTAAGACCTAGCCAGTAGCTAAACAAAATTCACAGCATCTTTCTAAATAATATCAAGTTTAGGATTAGTTGTTATGACAACAGGATACTGTGTAAAATGTAGAACTAAAAGAGAAATAAAGAATCCAAAATCTATCACCATGAAAAATGGTAGGCCTGCAACAAAAGGCACCTGTCCTACCTGTTCGACAAAAATGTTCAGAATAGGAAAAGGCTAATCCACCAAAGGGATTTACTAAATTGGTTAAAGCCCTAAACTGTATAATCTTTATTTAATTACCTTTACGAGTGGACCGTTTAATTGTTCGAGTTTATTGAAATACTCTTGGGCACATTTGGATGAACATGAGGGATTTCCCATGTTTTCAAACTCTTTATCGCAGTTGATACATCGACGTATTGATGACATCATATAGATTGATTTTCTTGAATCCTATTTAGATCCGTTACAGGATTCTCAAAAGTGATAATTGAGATTTTGCTGTGAGATAGGACGACGAGGATTTTATTCTCGGAAGCATGTGCCTCAGCCGGTATTGTGAGGCCCAAGGAGTTCCATTTACTGTTTATCAACCAATTGCAGGGTAGTCGATGACAGCATCCTCGTCTAGAATCATAACGTGAAAATGATACTTAAGATGGGTTTATGATTCTCAATAACGATAATGCTTGCATTGCATTTGGAATTAATCTAGAAATCCGATTAAAATTATAATTAATTAGAAGCGTTATTTGTCATGCGCATTCCCACTTTGCACATGCCTATCCTGCAGTTATAGCAAACATATTCATCAGTAGGAGTTTCACAGCCGCATGAACAGGTACAGGTATAGTCATTCATGGTAGATTTTTATCCAAAATTTGTTTTGAAAATTGTAATATTTTGTTGATCTTAACTATTACATCTTCGTGGTCAACATCATTTTTTGTTACAACAAAGACGGTTTTTTCACCTGCGATTGGTATGGAAATAAATTTTGTATCTCTACGTTGAGTCAGACAGTAATTCACAGGTCCCAAATCTTCATCAAAATCCTTCTGCATTGAATTTCTGAGGGCAATTTTCATGAAAAACATTTCTCTTTTGTCTTTTGGTATCACAGGGGAACCTGTTCCAATAAAATCGATCATTCTTCCTTTATTATTGATAATTCCAACAAATTCAACTCCAGATTCAAATAGTGAGGTTTTCTGAGAAAGCAATCGATTATTTTCTGAAATCACAACTGACGTATCAATACATCTCTGCCACAATGCACTATGTTATTGATATAAAATCTTATGACGAATTTCAGAGTTGAATATTACGGCCCACCTAGAGATGAGAACAAAATCCCTCCTCGTTTGTCTTGCACTTGTTTGCAGTGTGGTCTTACTGATTATATCAAAATGGTCACAAACAGAATACATGCAAACATTACTTCAGAAAATGGAAAAATCTCTGAATACCGTGCTAACGTAAAGATAGCTTTCGTAATAGACTAACGATTTCTTTTTTCTTTTTTTATTTACATTTGATACGAACTGAAAACACATTATGCAAACTGTCGATTATCACAATAAATGGAACGATTTTTGTTCTTATTATTAAAAAAATAAAATCAAAACATAATTAAAAATCAAAGCTGAGAATCTTCATTTGTATTAAGTATGCCTTTTTTGAAATTAAATTATGAGAACGGTTCACAACAATATCTACATACCAAGAACATGGCCTAATTGGATTTGGTATGCAATAGAGGTCTTTATCGTATTAGCAGTGTCTACCTTAGTAGCAAAAGAAATCACGGATTCAATCATAGGTCTACAACCAGAAATACAAAATTGGATCTTCTATAGTATTGTTGGGGTCATTTTCTTTATTTGGTTTATCCTCATTAGAGGTTTGATCTTTAAGAAATGGATATTATTAGGTAGATGAAAGAAAGAAATGTTGTAAAGGGATTAAAACCTAAATTTGTGGAACCTAAAAAATTTGACTGGCATTCTTTGCCAAGAGAGAAAGTTTTACAAATTTTACAAACTCAGAATTCTGGCCTGACTGACAGTGAGGTAAAAGAGAAACGTTCTGTTTTTGGCTATAACGAAGTAGTAGAAGAAAAACAAAAATCTGCTTTTATAATATTTGCAAAACAGTTCAAAAATTTTCTAATTATAATATTGCTTGTAGCAACTATAATCTCTGCATTAATTGGTGAACTGATTGATGCGATTGTCATAATAGCAATTGTTATTCTTGCTACCATAGTAGGTTTTGTACAAGAATACAGATCAGAAAAAGCAATAGCTGCATTAAAGAAAATGGTAGCTGTAACTGTTCGTGTTATTCGAAGTGGAGAAGAGAAGATCATCTACGTAAAAGAACTAGTCCCGGGAGACATAATTGTGGTGTCCGTTGGGGATAAGGTCCCTGCAGATGCGCTCCTTCTTGAGGATTTTGACCTTAATACCAATGAGGCCTCACTTACTGGAGAATCTATCCCTGTGAGAAAACATTCCAGTAGCAAAGACAACAGCTTTATCCCTGCCATGAGTCACAGTAGTGATCATATGGAGAATGTTTTTTCTATCTGCAACCACTGTTTCTTTAGGTAATACATC